>CP073340.1:165000-465000 GCA_018141845.1 Lachnospiraceae bacterium oral taxon 096
TCTTAGTCAGGTACCGTCATTTTCTTCCCTGCTGATAGAGCTTTACATACCGAAATACTTCTTCACTCACGCGGCGTCGCTGGATCAGGGTTCCCCCCATTGTCCAATATTCCCCACTGCTGCCTCCCGTAGGAGTTTGGGCCGTGTCTCAGTCCCAATGTGGCCGATCACCCTCTCAGGTCGGCTACTGATCGTCGCCTTGGTAGGCCTTTACCCCACCAACTAGCTAATCAGACGCGGGTCCATCTTGCACCACCTCAGTTTTTACCCCTGTACCATGCGGTACTGTGGTCTTATGCGGTATTAGCAGTCGTTTCCAACTGTTGTCCCCCTGTGCAAGGTAGGTTACCCACGCGTTACTCACCCGTCCGCCACTCAGTCTGTCATTCTTCCACCCGAAGGTCTCCAAACAACAGCTTCGTTCGACTTGCATGTGTTAAGCACGCCGCCAGCGTTCATCCTGAGCCAGGATCAAACTCTCATGTTTAAGTTTTGATCTAGGTCACGATTGCACTAGCAATTTGTATCCTATGATTACTGAAGCTTTGTTTTCACAAAGCCAAAGGTTTTATTACATTCTTGAAATTCTTATAAGAAATTTCAGGGTTATGTGTACTGTTTAATCTTTAATTTTCAAGGTTCTAAACGCAGAAAGAGGGATTTGAACCCTCGCAACGCTATTAACGTTCTACTCCCTTTCCAGGGGAGCCCCTTCAGCCACTTGGGTATTTCTGCTGAATGACGAAGTTCGTATCCAATTTTCTACTATCATCATTTTTATATGATGAGCGGAGAGGGTGGGATTCGAACCCACGCGCCCTTGCGGACAAACGGTTTTCAAGACCGCCTCGTTATGACCACTTCGATACCTCTCCGTAACGCTCGTTTATAATACCTAATTTTTACAATAAAGTCAACAGTTTTTTTTATTTTTTTTAAAAAAATTTTAAAATCGCTAAAAACTCGCCAAAACATCAAGTTTTTAGCGATTCAATCTATTGTAAAAACTCTTCTGCAATGCCGATATCTTCTGGTGTCGTCACCTTAATATTTTGATACATCCCCATCGTAAGCTTTGCTCTTTTTCCCAGTATCTTTTCCAACACCATGGCATCATCTGTAATGCCATCCAATTTTTTTTCCAACACACATTGATCATAGGCCCTCTTACAATCCGCATAAAAAAATGTCTGTGGTGTCTGTATACTCCAAAGCTTCCTTCGATCTGGTGTCTGTGCACCAAATCCATCCTCATCGGCGAAACGAATGGTATCCTTTACAGGCACTGCAAGTACACTCGCTCCATACTTTATCGTATCCTCAATACCTCTTTGAATATGTAAGTCATCAACCATAGGTCTTGCCCCATCATGAATCGATACAATATCGCACCGAGCCTCTTCTAAAGCCTTTAATCCCTCATATACAGAAAAATATCGCTCACTTCCCCCAGCAACAATATACTTTACTTTTTTTATTCCATGTTCTTTCAGAAGCTGAGCACAATACTCCTCATCTCCTCCAGTGACAACCAGTGCAACTACATCCACCTTACTTTTTTCAAATGCAAGAAGAGAATGAATTAGCAGTGGCTTTTTTGCCACTTCCAGATATTGCTTTGGAATCTCCATTCCCATTCGGCTTCCACGACCTGCTGCAAGTACCACTGCACCAATTTTCATTACTCCTTTGCCCTCCCAAGTAATAAACTCGGAACTGCGTTTAAATCCAGTCCCGCCCTTTTTCCCTGTAAATATTCATAATATCCCGCACTGGCAATCATTGCCGCATTATCTGTACAATAAATTCTTGGTGGATAATACAGCAAAAGTTCATTTTCCTTACAAGCTGTCTCCATTTTTTCTCTCAAACAAGAATTTGCGGCCACTCCTCCAGCAATGGCAACTTTATGAAAACCAAATTCCTTTGCTGCATCCACTGTGTGCTCCACCAAAACATCCACTATGGCCTTTTGAAATGAGGCCACAAGATCAGCAACACAAATCTCTTCCCCCATCATTTTTGCGTGATTTTGATAGTTCAATACTGCCGACTTCACGCCCGAAAAACTAAAATCATACTTTGCTCCAGTAACTTTGGCCTTTGGAAAAGAAATGGCCTTTGGATTTCCCTCCTTTGCCTTTTGATCAATTTTGGGTCCTCCTGGATAACCAAGCCCCACACTCCTTGCCACCTTATCAAACGCTTCTCCTGCGGCATCATCTCTTGTTCTTCCAATAATTTCAAAGTCACCATAATCTCGCACTATGGCAAGATTGGTATGTCCTCCCGAAACAATCAAACAGACAAAGGGTGGTTCTAAATCTGCATGAGAGATAAAATTTGCACTCACATGTCCCTCAATGTGATGTACAGCAACCAATGGCTTTTTTGCTGCATAGGCTATCGCCTTCGCCTGTGCTACTCCAACAAGAAGTGCACCGACAAGCCCCGGACCATAGGTCACAGCAATCACATCAATTTCTTCCAAAGTTTTTCCTGCATCAACAAGTGCCTGCTCAATCACAGGATTGATATTTTCAATATGCTTTCTCGAGGCAATTTCTGGAACAACCCCGCCATACAAGGTATGAAGATCAATCTGTGAGGATATCACATTCGAGAGAACCTCTCGACCATTTTTTACCACTGCTGCTGCCGTCTCATCACATGAACTTTCTATTCCCAGGACATAGATATCATTCTTCTTCATCAAATCTCAACTCCTTTGTCCACCCATCTCTTGCTGCCTTGGTATTTTCAAATATTTTTTTCACCTGATCCATGTACTCTTCTGGGTGGTTGAGCGATGGACTATAATGGGTTAACCACATTTCCTTTGGATTGGCTTTTTTCGCTAACTGTGCTGCCTCATACATGGTCATATGCTTATTTTCTCTCGCCTTTTCTTCTTTTCCTTCCTCACCATACATCCCCTCACAAATAAATAAATCTGCATCCTTTGCATATTCTGCAATCACTGGCACTGGTCGGCTGTCTGTACAATAACTTACTTTTAATCCCCTGCGTTCTGCTCCCATAACCATATCAGGTGTATAGATAGTTTCACCATCACATATAGTTTCGCCTTTTTGCAATTTATTCCAAAACTTGAGTGGAATATTTAATTCTTTTGCCCTTTGGGCATTAAACTTTCCCTTTCTAGGAATAGTGATGGAATATCCATAGCAGAGCACATTGTGGTTGACACGGTAAGCCTCAATTTGATAAGGACCGATCTGCATTTTTTCCTCATTTTCCTTAAATTCATAAAACTCCAACTCAAAGGGTAGTTCTGGTGCAATCGTTCGGAGTGCTCCGACCACTCGCTCAAGTCCCTTTGGTCCAATTAACTTTACAGGTTCTACTCTCTCCGCATTGCCAAGTGTCAACAATAGCCCCGGCAATCCACTAATATGGTCGGCATGATAGTGGGTAAAACAAATGACATCGATGGGTTTGGGACTCCATCCCTTTTCCTTCATCGCAATCTGCGTTCCCTCCCCACAGTCAATTAACAAATTGCTGCCATCGCATCGACACATCAGCGATGTCAGCCATCGGTAGGGCAGGGGCATCATCCCTCCTGTTCCCAACAAACAAATATCTAACATTTTTCTTCCTCTTTTTTCATTAAAATTGCATCCTCTACTGGATTTATGTAATATTCTTTGCGCCTTCCAATCTCAACAAATCCATACTTTTGATATAGAGCGATAGCTGGTTCATTGGAGACTCTAACCTCTAAAAACTGTTTTACAATATTTTTCTGCCTACATACCTCTTGCATCACTTCCATCAATTGCCACGCACAATGCATCTTCCTTTTTTCTGGCACCACAGCAATGCGAAATACTTCTGCTTCATCTTGTACTATCCGAAAATCAATATATCCAACGATGCTCTCTTTTTCTCTATACACATAGACTTCATCATAGACACCTTCAAGAGCCGAAGTGATCATCTTTTTTGTCCAAGCATCTTTAAAGCAAAGATTCTCTACTGCTTGAATTGCCAAAACATCTCCCATTTCTGCCTTTGTAATCACAGCTTTTTCATTGCCTCTTCTCTCTCTCTTTCTGCTTGACTCTTCCTCAAATAGTTTGGGGCAAAATCGCTTGCAGAAACCATCTTATTTTCTCTGGCATAACAAAGCCCAAGGCTAGCCACTGATGCAGCTCTTTGCCGATTTTGATGTGCCATAGCAAATGTATAGGGAATTGTGATTTCATTTTCAATCATTTTTTGATATACAGGAACGCCATCACCCAAAAAAATAACTCGTTCTCCCCTTGCATTTAATTCTAAAATCAATTCGTGCATATCCACAGCTCTCTGTGCACAAATCACTTTCAAATCTCTATCGCAGTAATAAAGCCCATTATAAACTTGATTTCTTCTTGCATCCATAATCGGACAAATGAGGGCATCACTGCCACAGAGATTGTAGGCCGTTGCATCCAATGTTGGCACATGAATCAATGGCTTTTGAAGAGCAAATCCCAACCCCTTGGCTGTCGCCGCACCTATGCGAAGCCCCGTAAATGACCCCGGACCACCAGAAACCGCAATGGCATCAATCTCTTGCAATTCCATCCCAAGCATACGCATCACCTCATCGAGCATGGGCAATAGTGTCTGCGAATGAGTCTTCTTAAAGTTTACGGTGTACTCCGCAAGCATATTTTCATCTTCAACAATGGCAATCGATGCTACTAAAGAAGAACTCTCAATTCCTAATATCTTCATTATTCCATCCCCTTACAACAATCTTTCGATAGTCAAATCCTTTTTCTGGATCCTTAATAATCTCCACATAAATGGCATTATCTGGTATCAATTCCACAATCAAATTTGACCACTCCACAAGAGATACCCCCGAACCAAAAAAATAATCTTCATATCCGATCTCATCCATCTCATCAATATCCGAAATCCGATAGACATCAAAGTGATACAACGGCATTTTGCCCTCCTCATAGATTTGCACAATCGTAAAGGTTGGACTGGTAATAGGCTCTGTAATCCCCAGTCCCAGGGCAAAGCCCTTGGCAAATACCGTTTTTCCCACACCAAGGTCACCATCTAAACAGACAATACTTCCTGCCTCCAGCTTTTCTGCCATCTTTTTTGCAAAATCCATGGTCTCTTCCTGTGAATATGTCTCTATCTCCATTAAAAATTCCTCACTCTTGTATTTGCTCGAATTATTGTCAAAAGCTTCTCCCTGTCTTTTTGCCAATAGCGTTTGGGAACCAAATAAGCTCTCACATGATCAAAATAAATAATCAGCAGGTCTCTCTTTATCATGCTCTTATAGACATTATCCCAAGTATAATGGATCTCTTGGTCGCCCTGCCTAGCATCAATCCCCTCATTTGAAAATTCAAGATGCATTCCCTGTTCAATGGCCTCTGACCTCGCCTGACTTGCAGCCTTTAGGTAGAGTATTGCTGGCTGAATCACTGAAAAGAGTAATCCTAACAACAATAAAATTGCCCTGTGATTGACCGCCAACATATTCCATCGAAAAATTAAATATCCCAGAGAAACGACCGTAATCAATACATTAAAAACTCCTTGAAAACCACGCGATGCATGATAGAGAGAAAACCTCCAAATATCTTTGGTGCTCAATCGCATATCAATGACCACTTTTTCTTCCATAATTTTCCTCCACTGCGAAACCAAAGGAGAGGAAAGTGGCCTCCCACCTTCCTCTCTCAAAGTATTCCCATCTTTTCTCATTACAATATTGCACGAATAAATTTGATGGTCTCTGGAATTTTCTCCACAATCTGCTTAAAGTCATCTTCCTTCATTGTGCCTGTCAGAATAGCAAATTCGTCTTCTCCCTCAAGTTGCAATACTTTTACCTCACCAAAAGCTTTTTTGCACTTTTCAATCAAAGCTGTATCATTGCCACTAAAACGAACAAAATACTGATGTGTGGACTCCTTGATGTCCTCAACCTTTGCCTTTTCACTGCCCCAACCCATTGGCACATTTTTATTCTTATGTCTTGCACTTGCAATAATATCAGCCACAACTGCACTTGCTGTTGGAAGTTTTCCTGCTCCACTTCCATAGAGCATACTCTTGCCGAGCATATTTCCCTCAATCATAATTCCATTGTACACACCT
The DNA here is from genome assembly GCA_018141845.1 of Lachnospiraceae bacterium oral taxon 096. Lineage (NCBI taxonomy): Bacteria > Bacillati > Bacillota > Clostridia > Lachnospirales > Lachnospiraceae > Lachnospiraceae bacterium oral taxon 096. The sequence goes on from CP073340.1 coordinate 171,145, forward strand.
CGAACCATATAGAGCAAGTGACGGTCAGTAATCATCATTGGGCAGACATACGCATAGAGTCGACTTTTTTCTACCTTCATACTACCAAATAATTTCAATGAACCATGAAATAATTTCGCATAGGCAAAATCAATTTTCTCAATTTTGCTGATTCCCTCTGTGTAGATTTCTTCAAAATCCACTTCCTTGCCTGTGGCCAAAGAAGCCAAAATCGCAATCTTTCTGCAGGCATCAAATCCCTCTACATCTGCCTCAGGATTTCTCTCGGCATAACCTAGCTTTTGTGCCTGTGTAAGTGCCTGCTCAAATGTCTCGCCATCTTCATCCATCTTAGTCAAAATATAGTTGGTGGTTCCATTTAAGATACCTGTAATCTCTCGAATTTTTTCACCTGCATAGGCCTTAGTTAATGTGCGGATAACAGGAATTCCACCACCTACACTTGCCTCAAACATAAAGTTTACATTATTCTCCTTGGCCACTTGAATCAACTCTGTACCACGAGCTGCCACCAATGCCTTGTTCGAGGTTACCGCATGTTTTCCAGACTTTAATACTGCCTTGACAAATTCATAGGCTGGGCTCACTCCACCCATCGTCTCAACAACGATATCAATTTCTTTATCGTTTAAAATTTCATTGAAATCGTGGACAATTAAATTCTCTACTTCCTGACCTTTAAAATCCTTCAAATCAAGAATTTTCTTTACACGAATATCATCCCAAATCTCAGCTTTAATTGCCTCATTATTATGTTTAATAACTTCATAAACACCTGAACCAATGGTACCAAATCCCATTATTGCAACATTAATCATTTTTCCTACTCCCTAGCTAATATTTTTACATCGCAGATACCTTCTCTGTTTTCAATATCATCCACCATTTTGGATAGATTTCCCGTATCTTGTAATATTTCTACGGACAAAGATATACTTGCTACGCCATTGACCGGAATGGACTGATGGATGGTCAGAATATTGGCATGATAAATTGCCACAATATGCAATAAATCCGACAATAACCCAGGTTCATCCATAATCTGCATAGCCAGTGTAATCGTTCTTCCCTTGGCATTATCATTAAATGGAAAAATATCATCTTTATATTTATAAAACGAACTTCTACTGATATTAGTTCGATCAGCAGCTTCTTTGACCGATATGGACTTGTCCGAATTCAATAGACGCTTTGCTTCTACGACTCGAAGAAGCACATCTGGAATTGCCTTTTCCTTTACCACATAGTATTTACATTCCTTCTCCAAGTGTTCGCCCTCCGGAAACAATTGTTTTTTACTAAACGAGTCTACCACGAAGAGTAAAAAAAATCAAGGCAAGCACAATAATTTATTGCACCTGCCCATACTCTTATTCTATATCTCCCATATCCTGCTGTGAACCATCTGGTCTTCCCAGACTATCCCAAGTTAAATAGGCAATAATAAATTTATCAATATCTCCGTCTAGCACGGCCTGTGCGTTGCCACTCTCGCATCCTGTTCGATGATCTTTGACCATGGTATAGGGCTGCAAAATATAGGAACGAATTTGGCTTCCCCATGCAACATCCTTGACATCTCCTCGAATATCCGACAGCTTATCCACATGGGCTTGCTGTTTGAGCATAAAAAGTTTTGCCTTTAGCATCTGCATTGCCACATCTTTATTTTGGAATTGACTTCTCTGGGACTGACATTGCACAACTACTCCTGTAGGAATATGAGTGATGCGAACTGCAGAAGAAGTCTTGTTAATATGCTGTCCACCTGCACCAGATGAGCGATAGGTATCAACACGCAAATCATCAGGATTAATTTCTACCTCTAGATCTTCGTCCATCTCTGGCATAATATCACAGGAAACAAAAGATGTTTGACGCTTTCCCGCCGTATTAAATGGGGAAATACGTACCAAGCGATGAACCCCATGTTCACTGCGAAGATATCCGTAGGCATTTTCGCCCTCCACTTTCATTGTAATGGACTTAATGCCCGCCTCATCACCATCGAGATAATCAAGCACTTCCAGAGAATATCCCTTATTCTGTGCCCACCTTGTATACATTCGATAGAGCATCTCGCACCAGTCACAGGACTCTGTTCCTCCTGCACCTGCACCAAGCTTTAAAATGGCATTATTTCGGTCATATGGACCACTCAATAGAGTTTGTACCTTCATTTGCTCCACACCATCGACAAATTCATTGAGCATCTGCTCAATCTCTGGAATTAAACTCTCATCATTTTCCTCATATCCCATCTCAATCAGTGTTCCAATGTCCTCATACTCACTCTCTAAATGTCGATACGCTTCCACTGTATCTTTCAATGCCTTTGCTTCTTTGACAAGTTTTGTGGATTGTTCTGGATTATCCCAAAAATCTGGCTCTTCCATCGCTCGATCCAACTCCACAATTCTTCTTTCCTTACTATCTAAGTCAAAGTGAATCCCTCACTTCCAACAATGTACTTTCATAGGAAGACAGTTTATATTTAAACTGGTCTAACTCAACCACATCATCACCTTCTTTCTAAGTTGTAAATAGGGGACCGCAGATGCAGCCCCCAAAATGCACAAACTATCCTTCCATTCTTCCATGGCATTGCTTATACTTCTTTCCACTTCCACAAGGACAAGGATCATTTGGATAGATCTTTTGTTCTTCATTTCTCTTTGGCTCTCTTGCCAAAGAGTCGTCCTTATTTGTTCCTGTCACCTTGACCACTGGTTCTCTCTCCACTGGCTGCTCTATGCGGACATGATACATAATGCGGACAGTATCCTCTGTAATGCCTGTAATCATCTCGTCAAACATATCATATGCACTCATCTTGTACTCAACAAGAGGATCTCTTTGACCATAGGCCTGGAGACCAATACCTTGACGCAACTGTTCCATATCGTCGATGTGATTGGTCCAACGATTGTCAATTGCCTTTAATAAAACGACACGCTCAAGCTCACGAATCTTTTCAAGGTCTGGGAATTCTGCCTCCTTGGCCTCATAGAGCTTAATCGCCTCTTCTTTTAACTTTTGCATCAAATCAGCCTTCTTCATTCCCTTCATGTCCTCAGTGTAACGCACTGGCTGAAGTGGAATGATTGGCAACAATAACTCATTAAGCTCTGTGTATGCCCAATCCTTTGCATCCGCGTCCTCGGAAATAGCTATTCCCACTGCATGCTCTACAATATCATTGATCATTCGCATAATGGTATCGCGCATATTATCGCCCTCAAGAACTTTATTTCGCTCCTCGTAGATAACTTCACGCTGCTCATTATTGACCTCATCATACTTTAACAGGTTCTCTCTCATACCATAGTTGTTGCTCTCGATCTTCATCTGTGCCTTTTCAATGGCATTGGAAAGCATTTTATGTTCAATCTGCTCTCCCTCTGGAACACCCATAGATTCAAAGATTTTTATTAATCTTTCTGAACCAAAAAGTCTCATCAAATCATCTTCTAGTGAGATATAAAATCTTGACTCACCAGGATCTCCCTGACGACCTGCACGACCACGCAACTGATTGTCAATACGCCTTGACTCATGTCTTTCTGTACCAATAATTTTCAGACCGCCAAGAGCCTTTGCCCCTTCACCAAGCTTAATATCGGTACCACGACCTGCCATATTGGTGGCAATCGTCACTGCACCAACAACACCTGCATCGGCAACAATCTCCGCCTCTCGCTCATGGAACTTTGCATTCAACACGGTATGCTTAATTCCCTCTTTCTTTAACATCTTCGAAAGCAACTCTGAAGTTTCGATCGTAATGGTACCAACAAGCACTGGCTGACCTTTTGCGTGGGTCTTGACAATGTCCTGAACAACCGCATTGAACTTTTCTTTCTTGCTCTTATATACAGCATCATCATAGTCAATTCTTTGCACTGGTCGGTTTGTTGGAATAGCCACTGCATCCATGCCATAGGTATTTCTAAACTCCTTTTCCTCCGTGAGTGCTGTACCTGTCATACCTGACTTCTTCTTATAGCGATTGAAGAAGTTCTGGAAGGTAATGGTAGCCAAAGTCTTTGATTCCCTCTGCACATTGACATGCTCCTTCGCCTCAATTGCCTGATGAAGCCCATCGGAATACCGTCTTCCCTGCATAATACGACCTGTAAACTCGTCGACAATTAAAACTTCACCGTCCTTGACAACATAATCCTTATCTCTATGCATCAAGCTGTGTGCACGAAGAGCAAGAATAATATTGTGCTGAATTTCCAAGTTATCCGCATCGGCAAGATTTTCAATATTAAAGAATTTTTCTACTTTTTTAATACCATCCAGTGTCAAGTTGACTACCTTGTCCTTTTCATTGACAACATAATCTCCCGTCTCCTCGATGTCCTCGCCCATAATGGCATTCATCTTTGTAAACTCTCCACTAGCTTCACCTCTTTCGAGCTGACGAGCTAAAATATCACATGCCTCGTAGAGCTTGGTTGATTTCGAAGACTGTCCCGAAATAATCAATGGTGTTCTTGCCTCATCAATTAATACAGAATCGACCTCATCAATAATCGCATAGTCCAAATCTCTCAATACCTGTTGTTCCTTATAAAGAGCCATATTATCACGCAAATAATCAAATCCCAACTCATTATTTGTCACATAGGTAATATCGCAATTATATGCTGCTTTTCTTTGTTCACTGGTCATATCATTGAGTACAACACCGACAGTCAGTCCGAGATATCGATGAATGTCGCCCATCCATTCCGCATCACGCTTAGCCAAATAGTCATTGACAGTAACAATATGTACGCCTTTACCTGCAAGTGCATTTAAGTATGCTGGACAAGTTGATACCAAAGTCTTACCTTCACCAGTTCGCATCTCTGCGATTCTTCCCTGGTGTAAAACAATACCACCAATCAACTGTACTGGATAATGCTCCATTCCTACAGAGCGCTTTGCAGCCTCTCGAACTGTGGCAAATGCCTCTGGCAAAATATCATCTAAGGTCTCACCATTTGCTAAACGCTCCTTTAACTTTGGTGTCTGTGCCTTCAATTCTTCATCACTAAGTGCCGCCATCTGTGGCTGCATGGCAATGATCTTATCTACAATTGGTCTAATCTTCTTCAGCTCATGATCGCTGTGCGTTCCAAATATTTTTTCAATCAGGTTCATTCCACTATCTCCTGTAATTATTTCCCTTTATTTTTTGATCAAAGGTGATACGCATTATATCACACTCTACACTAACTTAATTATTCTATCACTTGCAACCCCTAACTTCAATGTAATTCTTATTTTTTTTAGATTTGAACAAATTGTCTTTTTCTGTATATACTTATAAAGTTCTATTTTTCAGCATTTTTAATATTTATTGTATCAACAATTTAAATTTTATTATTGAATTTATCATCTCTTTGTGCTATACTTTAACTAATCTAAACGAGAAGGAGTTGATCATTATGCGTTATACCATTACTGGAAGAAATATTGAGGTTACACAAGGTTTAAAGGATGCCGTTGAAGAAAAGCTTGCTAAGTTAGATCGCTATTTTGCAGATGACACTTTGGCAAAGGTTTCCCTCAGTGTACAAAGAGCTGACCAAAAGATTGAGATCACCATCCCAACAAAATTGGGACTCATTCGTGCTGAAGAGACAACTACCGATATGTATTCCAGCATTGACCTTGCAATCGACTTAATTGAAAAGCAGATTAAAAAGTATAAAAGTAAATTGATTGACAAAAAGCAATCTGCACAGAGCTTTTCACAGGCCTTCTTCTCTGAGACATCTGACGATGTACTCGATGATGATGCACTAAAGATTGTCAAAGTCAAGAAATTTGCAATAAAGCCTATGGACCCTGAAGAAGCCGTTTTACAGATGGAAATGCTCGGTCACGCCTTCTTCGTTTTCCTAAATTCCGAAACCGAGAATGTAAATGTAGTTTACAAGAGAAAGAACGGAACCTATGGAATTATTGAACCTGAGTCATAGTATCATAATAAATACATCCTCAAAAGGGGGCTGCAGTAAGCTGCAGTCCCCCTTTTGGTATTCATTACATTTTTGATTACACTTCAAAAATCAAGTCGCCATAACTTGGCATTGGCCATAGATCTTTATCTACAATCATCTCCAAGCGATCAACAGGAGTTCTCAACTCCTCCATAGCCACAGTGACAACCTCATAGCAATATCTTGCTCGTCTTTCCCCATCCTTAATGGTTCCCTCTTCATCTGTCACTTCAATCAATCTTTCAAGTGCTGCCTTTGCTTGTACAAGTAAGGCAGAGCATTCAATCAACAATCCCTTTTGCACCTGAATATTAGCTTCTGGACAGGCCATTCTAATCTTTCCAATGGAGTCAGCCAGTCTTGTATTATAGCGAATGACTGCTGGCAAAATTGATTTACTTGCCACATCAATCATTGTTCTTGCTTCAATGTTAATGGTCTTTGCATAGGCTTCATACTCAATCTCAGCACGAGATTCAAGTTCTGCCTTTGTGTACACACCAAAAGCTTCAAAAAGCTTTACAGACTTTTCTGTAGTGAGCGCTGGAATGGCATCCACCATACACTTAATATTCGGAAGTCCTCGCCTCTTGGCCTCTTCCACCCAAGCATCGGAATAGCCATTGCCATTAAAGATAATGCGACGGTGCTCTGCCAACATCTTCTTGATCATGTCGTGAACTGCCATCTCAAAATCTTCGGCCTTTTCGAGCTCATCCGCCACTTCCTTGAAACTCTCAGCCACAATGGTATTGAGTACAACATTTGGGGAAGAGATAGAATCTGAAGATCCAACCATTCGAAATTCAAACTTATTATTGGTAAATGCAAATGGTGAAGTTCTATTTCGATCAGTTGCATCCTTTTCAAAATCTGGCAATGTCGCCACGCCTGTCTTTAACATACCACCTCTTATGGAATGTGTTGCCTCACCTGTCGAACAAAGCTGATCAATCACATCTTCCAACTGCTCTCCAAGGAATACAGAAATAATTGCTGGTGGTGCCTCATTTGCCCCCAATCTGTGATCATTTCCTGGCACAGATGCCGATTGGCGAAGTAAATCGGCATGGCGATCTACGGCCTGTAAGATACAAGCAAGCACCAATAAAAATTGTACATTTTCATGTGGCGTGTCACCAGGATTTAATAAATTGATACCATCATTGGTTGTCAACGACCAATTGTCATGCTTTCCTGAACCATTGACACCTGCAAATGGTTTCTCATGCAATAGGCAGGTCAAGCCATGGTGACCAGCAATTTTTTTCATCGTCTCCATCGTAATTTGGTTGTGGTCTGTTGCAATATTGGCCTGCTCATAGACTGGAGCAAGCTCATGCTGTGCAGGTGCAACCTCATTGTGCTGAGTTTTTGCTGGCACACCCAATTTCCACAACTCATGGTTGATGTCATTCATATAGGCTGCAATGCGCTCTCGAATCGCACCAAAATAATGATCCTCTAATTCTTGCCCTTTTGGTGGCATCGCTCCAAATAATGTCCTTCCGGTATAGATCAAGTCCTTTCTTTGTAAATACTTTTGTTTGTCCACAATAAAGTACTCTTGTTCCGCACCAATGGATGGTGTCACACGCTTTGATGTTGTATTTCCAAAGAGTCGAAGAATTCGAAGTGATTGTGTGTTAATTGCTTCCATAGAGCGAAGAAGAGGAGTTTTTTTGTCTAAGGCCTCTCCCTTGTAGGAACAAAATGCAGTAGGAATATATAAGGTCACACCAAGAGCATCTTCCCTAATAAATGCAGGAGAAGTGCAATCCCAAGCTGTATATCCCCTCGCCTCAAATGTTGCGCGAAGCCCACCTGATGGAAAACTAGAAGCATCTGGCTCTCCCTTGGTCAGCTCTTTTCCCGAAAACTCCATAATCACCTTGCCATTCTTTGGTGCTGAAATAAAGGAATCATGCTTTTCTGCAGTCACGCCAGTCAGTGGTTGAAACCAATGTGTATAATGCGTTGCTCCTCTAGAAAGTGCCCACTCCTTCATTCCATGTGCAACAACCTCGGCCACACTTGGATCAAGCTCTGTACCTTCTTCAATTGTTACTCTCAATTTCTTATAAATATTTTTTGGCAAGTATTTTGCCATCACTGCGTCGTTAAATACATTGCAACCAAAAAATTCAGATACGCTCTGGATTTCTTCCATTTTTCCACCTCATTATCACCTTTATTATAAAGGCGTCCTCCCAAAAGGAGAACGCCCATCTTGTTACTCTTTTTTGTTCTTAGGCCTTATTTGCTGAACCAAAGAGCTCAATCTTCTCACGGACTGTCTCCATAATTGCGTCAGCACCTGGCTTTAAGAGCTTTCTAGGATCAAATCCCTTGCCCTCAAGATCCTTGCCAGCCTCGATGTACTCACGAGTTGCCTTGGCAAATGAAATCTGGCACTCGGTATTTACATTGATCTTTGCCACACCAAGAGTGATGGCCTTCTTAATCATATCTGCTGGAATACCTGTACCACCATGTAAAACAAGTGGCATCTTTCCAGTCTTTGCCTGAATCTTATCCAATGCTTCGAAGTTTAATCCCTTCCAGTTTGCAGGATATACTCCGTGGATATTTCCAATACCTGCTGCAAGGAAGTCAATACCCAAATCTGCAATTCTCTTGCACTCTTCTGGATCAGCTACCTCACCCATTCCGATAACGCCATCTTCTTCTCCACCGATGGATCCAACCTCAGCCTCGATAGATAAGCCAGCCTTATGAGCTGCTGCTACAAGCTCTGTCGTCTTTGTAACATTCTCGTCGATAGCAAAGTGTGAACCATCAAACATAATGGATGAAAAGCCAGCTTCAATGCACTTTAAGCAACCATCATATGTACCATGATCAAGATGAAGGGCTACTGGCACAGTAATCTTCATCTCCTCCATCATTGCCTTTACCATAGCAGCAACGGTCTTAAATCCTGTCATATACTTACCTGCACCCTCAGAAACACCAAGGATAACTGGTGACTGCATCTCCTGTGCTACAGTAAGAATTGACTTTGTCCACTCAAGATTGTTGATGTTGAACTGTCCAACTGCATAATGTCCTTCTTTTGCCTTATTCAGCATTTCTGTTGCTGATACTAACATAATAAGTCCTCCTTCATTTTGTGAATTTTAAAACCATTGTTATTGTACTACATTTTTAAAATATCTGCCACAGTATTTTCCATTTGATCGACATCACATTCAAGATTGTGGCGAACTGGAGCAGTCTTAATGTCCTCCACTGCTGCTGGAATTGCTACTCTACTGAGCTTTTGAAGCTCATCAACCACAGCCCACTCATCCATATTTTCGTCAATGTTTTCAATCGCACTGACCACACTTCGAGAAAACTTATATGGGCTTGCTGTTGAAGCAATAACAGTCTTTGTTTTGTCCCTAGTCTCTTTCCTATAATTTTCATAGACAGCAGAAGCCACTCCTGTATGCGTGTCAATCACATATCCTGTATCTTCATAGAGCTTCTTAATCTGAGCTGCATTGGTCTTTTCATCTGCATATCCACTGATAAAATCGGCCATAAATGCACGCATCTGTGAAGTTATCGTATACTCTCCCTTAGTTGCAAGATCTTGCATCATCTGCCTATTTACATCAGCATCTGCACCACAACTTAAGTAAATCAATCTCTCTAAATTGCTAGAGATCAAAATATCCATAGATGGGGAAGAAGTTAAAATAAAATCTCTCTTCTTGTCATAGGTGCCTGTGGTAAAGAAATCAAACAACACCTTGTTATCATTGGACGCACAAATGAGTTTATTGACTGGAAGTCCCATTCTCTTTCCAATATATGCTGCCAAAATATTTCCAAAGTTTCCTGTTGGTACACAAATATTGATCTTCTCGCCAAACAAAATCTCACCATTCTCTACTAACTTTGCATAGGCATAAACATAGTAGACAATCTGTGGAACCAGTCGACCAATATTGATGGAATTTGCACTTGAAAGCTGTATGCCATGATGAGCCAGTTTCTCTCCAAATGCACGGTCTCCAAAAATCTTTTTCACACCTGTCTGTGCATCATCAAAATTTCCATGAATGGCAACAACAGCTGTATTGTCTCCACGCTGAGTCACCATCTGCAATTTTTGTACCTTGCTCACGCCACCTTTTGGATAAAAGACAATAATTCCTGTCCCCTCAACATCAGCAAATCCTGCCATTGCCGCCTTACCTGTATCTCCACTGGTCGCTGTCAAAATCACGATCTTATTCTCCACACCATTTTTCTTTGCTGCAGTTGTCAAAAGATGTGGCAAAATCGAAAGAGCCATATCTTTAAAGGCAATCGTATTTCCATGGAATAGCTCTAGATAATATGCCCCATCGGCCTTCGTCAATGGTGCAATTTCCTTTGTATCAAACTTTTCATCATAAGCTTTTTGAATACAGGACTTTAATTCTTCCTCTGTGTAGTCAGTCAAAAATAATTTCATCACTTCATAGGCTGTCTCTTGATAGCTCTTTCCGACCAAGGTATATAAATCAAAATCAAAAGTAGGAATTTCCTCTGGCATAAACAAACCACCATCATCGGCTAATCCCTTTAAAATTGCCTGTGATGCAGTGAGGTTTTTTTCTCCTCCCCTTGTACTGCTATACATTATATTCTTCATCTTTCTTCTCCTGTATTAAAATTTTCTGCCCGTTCCACTATATCTTCCACCACCTGAACTTCTATGTGTCGTCGTTCGGCCACTGCTACTACCTGAACTACTACTTCTACTTCTTGGTGAATAGTGGCGACTCACTCTCGTATCAATGAGGCGAGGTGGTTGATTGAGAAACGAAAATCCTGCACCTGCTGCATAAGTCAACGCCTGTTGCTTTGATTTTTGTGCCTGTGCCACCATTGAATACCCCTTTTTTACTTTCCTTCGATAAAAGAATGCTGGAAATAAAGCTACCACAAGCGATATTAGCCCCTCTTGTTTGGTCAAAATACCACTTTCTAAGAAAGAATCTCCAAAAACAAAATATTGCTTTTTCACTGTTCCTTGACTGTAGTAATAGGATACATCGGCAATTGCAGATTGGGCACACCTTGCATATTGCTGTGCTTTTACATCACTGTACGCATTGTCAACAATTTTCTTTTGGCGTTCATCCGAAAAATACCGCATGGCGTCACCTTTAGTATAAAAGTATATCTCTCGATTGTCCATATCTATAAGAAATAATACTCCTGATTTTTTATCTCCCTTGCCTATTTTTTTCGTTGTATAAAAGTAGTCGGCATACCTTTGGGCACTTTTTCCCTGTGCATTATTTGTCGTCACTACGGCAACATCAAATCCCGTCTGTAGAATCACCTTTTGGATTTCCTCTCCAATATCAGCTTCTTGGGCAGCACTAAATAAATCTGCATCGTCATAGACGCCCATATTTACTGCATCATCCGCATAGACAGGGAGCAAAAACCTAAAAAAGACAGCCATCAAAAAGATAACTATAGAGCAAATCAGCTTCCTTTTTTCTTTCATCTTTTCACCTCCCTAGAGCAGAAAATAAAATATCAAACAAAAAATTGCAAAAACCAAAACACCTGTCATTATGGTAGTGAACCACAATTTTTTCTGATCAATGGGCAAATCTCCAATCACTCGACCATTCTGACCATTAATAGAAAAATAATAAATTTTATTCTTGTTCCTGTCATTGTAGGTGATGGTCCAAACAGGAAGTAGGGCATATTTCCATTCCTCTTGATTGATGCGAATATCCTTTTGATTGTAATCTATTCTACTATACTGGGCATAATTTCCATCAATTTTTCTCCTAGCATAGTTTTGTACTTCCTGATACACTGCATCCTGTAAGTTTTCTCGCTCCATATCCTTTTTCTCTGCAAAAAAGCCTGATAGATAGCTACTTGCAAAAGGCTCTTTCTTTGAAAAATCAAAGGGTTGTACTCCCTCCACCAAAATTTTATTTGTCTTTGACAGTGCAATCTTTGATAGATTTTCTATACTCATATCTCCTGAATCTGTAATTTGATAGAGTCGCTCGGTGACCTCTTGATAATCTCCACTTCTTCTTGTCGTTCTCTTTGTTCCGACGGCATCAATATCAGCATGAACTGTAGCATTGTAGAGAAGAAATGGAAAATACACTCCTGTCATCTTTTCAATCTGATCTTTTGAGTAAAAACTTCTCGGCACAAATCGCTTTTTCTTAATCCAATTTGAAAAAATATCCTGTGCCTTTTTTCTGCTGATCTGAAAGGGCAAAACATAGTCAGGGGCAAATCTTCCCTCCACTCTGTCCCTCATAATCACCGGGGCCTGACAATAGTAGCAAAAAGAAGCCACTGTATTTTCATCCGTCACAATTTCTGCGCCACAATTGGGACAATAGTAATCCCTAGCTATGGTTGATGAAAAAGTCTCTTGATGAACTTCTTGTTGATTTCCCAATCGCCTCATCAATTCTTCTTGAGTAAAATTGGAATCGCAATAAATACAATGATACCCCTGCAAATCAGGATCAAAAGAGAGTTCTCCCCCACAATTTGGACATTTATATGCTATGGTTGACATCTTTGACCTCCCCTATGACCTTGGTGCTCCACACTCCGAACAAAACTTTCCTGTATTTTGTGCTCCACACTTTGGACAAATCCAGCCCGTGCTCACGGGTGCCTTTGCCCCACATTCCGAACAAAACTTTCCTGTATTTTGTGTTCCACACTCTGGACAATACCAAGTTCCCTCTGGCTTTTTTCCCTGTTGAGCCTGCTGGGCCTGTATCTGCTGGAGATTATTTTGGGCATCCTGATTGGTATACATCGCCGCACCATTCATTACAGTAAACATTCCACTAAGTCCTGTCATTGCTCCAGCCGAATTATTTGCTGCTGCCTTAAAGGCATCGGCCACACTCTTTTGACGATACCCCTCTCTGATATTTGCATCCTTTAATGCGGCACCTTCATTTCTTGTCTGAATGAATGCCTTTGTCGCCTCATCATAGCCCATTCCCTCGATGCCAACTTTGACAATCTCAATGCCACACCTTTGCTTCCAACTTTCATCCAATGCCTCCTGCATATACTTACTTAACACATTGGCCTTGCTTTGCAAAAATCGAATATCTTCGCCATCAGCAGCATATTGATTGATGGCTGCACCAAAACATTGCATAAATTCACTAATAAATTGCTCCCTCATATCCTGAAAAGTAAATCGATGAACATTTTTAGGCACCACATTGGCAAAAAAGAGAATTGGATCTGTGATGCGCACAGAAAATCTTCCTCTTGCTGTAATGCTTAAGTCAGCATCATAAAAACGATCATAATATTGCACTGGCTGTGGAGTTCCAAAGGGAATTCCCATAATTTCTTGTAAATTAATAAAATAAGCAAATTGTCCACCTTTTAGGCTACTTATTCCACCATAGCGAAATCGATCCGCAATCTCTTCCAATGTCTTTGATAGACGATCTCCTGACAAATCTCCCGAAAAGAAAGATGGTGCCGAGGACTTATCGACTGTATAACTGCCTGGTTCACAGCAAAAATCTAGAATCTTTCCATTTTCACAAAAAAGCATGGCCTGATTAACTCCCACACGAATTAAAGATCCCTGTGTAATCACTCCTGGTGTTGCCTTCTTGTTTTGTCCTCCCTTGACATTTTCTCCTACAACAAAGAGAGTCTGACCGTCCATATCCCTTGCCTCAATAATCTCTAAATAGGCATCATTTAATGTTGATGTCACAGCGCCCACGGCCGCTCTAATCAATCCCATATCCAATCCTCACTTTCTTTTTGCCTATCATTATACCATCAATTTGTCATTTTAGACACTTTATAGACCGACATAAATATTAAAAATGACGAAAGAAGAAGTTGCACACCACAACCAATAAAAAACCAAATACCAGAATAAAGTGTGGGGGCTGCAAGATTTCCTGTGATCGTATTAACAAGCATATAAAATGTGGTCATAGGATTAAAAAGAGAAATTAAAAAAAATTTATAATTATAATATCCTAATAAAAAATCTCCCCCAAAAATAATGACAACACTCAAGTAAGATGCCAATATCGAAATCACCGCTCGAAAACAGGACGAAAAGAAGATGCCCATACTGCCCACCAAAAATGTAGTGCAAAAATAGCACAAAAATAGCATCCCTATACTTCCAAAACGCATCCCCCCATAGATAAAGACTAAAAACATCATTGGCAATGACGAAGCAATCATCAATCCCATTAAAGATACTACACTCGCTAATTTTCCTACCACAATATCCCTTACGCTCATCATCGAAATCAATATAAAATCAAGTGTCTTTTTTTCTCTCTCCCCACTAATACTCACTGCCACCATCGCTGGCAAAATCAGCATTAAAATTCCAAATTCAATATAGCAAAGATAGCGAAATAAAATCAAAAAACTAATGTATCGGATTTGTCCATTTTCGCGGATATAGACTTGGTCAACGGTCATATACAGTAGGGCAAAAACAGCCAAGATACTATTAAACACAGTCAAATACAGTGTTAATTTTGCCCTCCTTGCAACCACGGCCATTTCCTTTTTATATATTGGATTCATAATCATTGCTGAGCACCACCCTTCCCTTTTTGTGATCCGTCATTTGCATAAAAAAGGTTTCCAATGTCCCTGGTTCACGGACAAAACTCGTCACTGGCACTTCAAAAGCAATCAATTTTTGTAATAATTCTGCAGCATTAATTTTATCTCCGTCAAACTGCACTTCAAATTTATGCCCATCCTGTGTGACAGCTGTCACATGGGGATCTTCTTTAAAAATGGCCATTGCCGTGCTCATAGCATCCAAAATCTCAATACAGATGGGATTTGATTGCTCAACACGGTGCAAAATATCTGAAATTGTTCCACTGGCAACCATCCTTCCACTCTCCATAATTCCAATGTCCGTACAAATCTCGGACAACTCGGTAAGAATATGAGAGCTAATCAATATGGTCTTCCCCTCCTCGCCAAGCTCTCTGACCAATTCCTTAAATTCGTATCTTGTTCTTGGATCTAATCCACTGGCAGGCTCATCCATAAGAACAAATTTTGGATCATGAATCAATGCCCTTGCAAAGCTAAGCCTCTGTTGCATTCCTCTAGAGAGTGTGTCAACCATCACATCGGCCTTTTTTTCTAGCCCCACTCGCTCTAACAATTCCATATTTCTCCTTCGCATCATTAGCCCATCCATATGAAAGGCTTCTGCAAAAAAGACCATATATTCCCACACCGTCAAATCTTCATAAAATCCAAAATAGTCAGGAACATAGCCAAACTTTCTATACACCGAGCGATCCCTCTTTTTTACCAATTCCCCATCAATAAAAATCTCCCCGCTGTCCTTTTCAAGTAAGCCCATAATAATCCGAATCAATGTTGTCTTTCCAGCACCATTTGGGCCGACAATGCCATAGAGTGCTCCAGGATTTACATTGAAGTTCAATCCACTAATTGCTTCAAAACTTCCATAGCTTTTATATAAATTTTGAATTTTTAACATCAATCCTTTCCTCCCACAATGGAAATCATTGGGAGAATAATGTTCTCCTTTTCTTCTCCTGTGCCAACATAGCGAATGCGAATGCGATTGCCCTCAAGAAGATAATTTTCAAGTTCATCCCTTGTATAGTCAATCTTATTTAAATCAATTGGGACAAATTCTCTGGTCTTATAGTTATAAAAATCCATCTCTCCCTGAAACCATTTCTTTTGTGGAAAAGCAGAATTTTTTCCATAAAACTCCTTTGACATCGGCTCAATGAGCAATTCCGAAATGTCCATATCATTGCCAAGCAAATATTCAAGCACAAGGGGTTCTGTAAGTGTCGCTGTATTGGTTCTTGCATCATAGGAGCCACTGATAACTTTTGCACTGGTCATCAATGCCGAGCGATATTCCTTGCTCTGCGTATCATCCTCATGAGTAACGGAAATGGAGGAGGACAACAAACTAATTCCCGAATGGTCGTAGTGATCATTGACTAATATCGCATTCTCTAAAGGTTCCTGTGAAAATGCAAGTACTCTGGCATCTGCACTATATCCTGACATATAATTTTCCATATAAAACTTTAATAAATTTCTTCTCGAAAAAGTAAGCATATATTGTTGGTTTTCAATCTCTGCACTGCTGTACTGATCCATTCCTGTAAGCCTTGTTGCTGTCGCATAGTTCTCATCAATAGGAATGGTGTATAAATCTAGACCATCTAACTTCTTTGTCTCTCCCGCCTCAAAATCTCCTAAAATCGCAACTTTTCCATAGAAAATCAGCACTCCATTGGTCACTTTATAGGGATAATGATTGGTAATTTCCCCACTCACTTGATTTTTAAAGAGATTGACCTCTCCAAATAAACCGATGCCCGCTTGATTTTCCATACTCTTTTCTAATCGAAAAAGACTGGGCTGAAATGAGCCAATATAATTCATCTCTACATTCTTCGTATCTGCTGAATTTGAAAACTTAATACTGCTGTGCATAAAATCATTGTTCACATTTTTTTCTTGAGAAATCGGATAGATATCATAATCTCGGTCAAAAGAAACCTTATAGCGCTCATTATATGGATTTCTCAAATTTAAAAATATCCTCTGCGAAATACTATCTTGCGTCGTATCTAAAATTGTAGCATAACTATAAAATACATTTTCTAATCTTGTTGGCACACCCAAGATAAAAACTAAAATTGCAAACAGTACAGAAACGCCCACAACACTGATGCGATAGTAGCACATCCATCCACCCTGTCGAAACACAAAATACAAGACCGGACCAATCACCACAATATAGCCAAATAAGACCAACAAAAATAATGGAATGGAAGGCAAAATACTGACATTTCCATTGTTAATCATATTCTGGACCTCAGTGGCATTTTCTGCATTTGAGCCATACAATCCATTGGCAATTCCTTCGATTCTTGTCTTCCCCATAATCATAAGTAGCAATTGATTGGCAAAAAAGCGATTCTGATTCGCAAAGTTTTGTGCATCGACAAAGTCATAGGCACTGACAGCAATGACACCTTTTTCCTTATTGACCGTGGCAAGCAATGGAAAATTGGCATCCGAAACTAAAATATTTCCACCATGTAATTGCACAGCCACGCTACTCATCTCCACAGGATCTCTCTTTTGCCTATCCTCACTCTCCTCCATTCCTGTATCAAGATGAATCTTTCTCACCTTTGGTTCTTCAAACATTTCATCGAGCAATTCTGGTGCAAAACGCCCAAGCGTATCATTAGCCCTTGCCCCTGTTCCAAGGATCATCACCCCTCCAGCTTTGACCCAATTCATCAAGGCTATGGACTGCTCTGTTCCTAAATCTCTTATGCGATAATTGCTAATAATAATGACATCCAATTGATCTAAACCCTTGGCATTGATGGGAAAGCTATCTTTTTCAAGTTGAACTGTCCTTGTAGTCAAAATTCCATAATCAATCGTGGCGTGATTAAAGTAGCTGAGCTTTTCTGGTGTATCACTCAAAATACCAATGTTCAAGCGATTATTCTTTTCTCCCTGCCCAAGTTCAATATCCTTTCTAGCCAACTCTTTTTTGTCATCTGCAATGACACACACCTCAATGTTCTTTGTCTTATATCCCAGTGGAATCGTATCCTCCCTTGAGATTTGATCCTGTGCCTTTAAATCTATACTGTGCTCATACCGATAGATAATGCCATCGTCTTCTTGTACAATAAACTGCACTTTAGCGGAGATATCTTGCGGCTTCTTTGAATGAATCGTTGTATATACGGGAAGATAGCGCCCAAGTTTTGCAGTATCATCATATCCATAGTGAACATCAATCGTCACATCTTCATCCGCCCAGGTCACAAGGCAGCCAAAGAGCACAAATAAAATCGTCAATAGAGCAATTCTTTTTTTATGCATTTTGAAAATTTTCCTTTGTTATATCAAAATCAATTTGTAGTTTTACAATAAATGCCGTGCCATGCATATCACTGCGCACGCTAATTTCTCCACCATGCATTTGCACAATATTTTGTGCAATGGCCAGTCCAAGCCCTGTTCCCCCTGTATTTGTCGAATGAGATTGCTCCACGCGATAAAACTTATCAAATATCAGTGGAAGTTCATCTGCAGGAATTACCTTTCCATAATTAATCACTTGAACGATGACATAATCTCCATCTACATCAATGCGCACATCAATCCGCTTTCCATCCGCACCGTACTTAATTGCATTGTTGATTAAATTGTCAAATAGTCTTGCCAGAAGATTGGAGTCTGCCACAATCACCTGAGCATCCACACTACTCTTTAGAGAAAATGCCAATCCCTTTTCCATAAAATTAGGATAAAATTCATCCATGAGTTGAGCAAGCAATTTTACAATATCCATCTTCCCCACATTCATTGCCATTTTTCCGTAGTTGAGCTTTGTAAAACCAAAGAGATCCTCAATTAGCTGTTGCAGTCGCCTCGCCTTTTGATAGACGATTTGAAGATAATTTTGTCTCATCTGTGCTGGCAAGTTCTCCGAGCGATTCAATAATTCAAGATAACCAATAATTGAAGTCAATGGTGTTCTCAAATCATGAGCCACATTTGTAATCAACTCATTCTTTGTCTTTTCTGCATACCTTTCTTTCTCCATCAACGCATTGATTTCATCCACCATTGTGTTAATCTTTTCCGCCATCGCCGAGAACTCGTCATCCCCAACAATTTCTAACTTCGTCTGTAAATCTCCTGTAGAAATTCTTGTAATGGCTGACGAAATATGATCAATGTAGGTGAGCTCTCTCTTGGTCAACCAAAAAAACAGAGCACTAAACAGACCAATGCCCAAAAATACAAAAAGCAGAACCACAATCGTTTCTGTATAGACAAAGCCCAAAGCTTTACTATTTGGTGAAAGTGTTTCTGCATAAAATTTTGTAATGGCTGTCACATTATTGACCAAGAAAAACTCCACCAAACAGGTAATCACAAGGCTATATAAAACATTGATCAACACCTTTGTTTGAAATTTGTTTTCTCCACTATTTTTCAATTTTGTAACCTACTCCCCATACTGTTGTAATAATTTTTTCCTGTCTCTCATCTTCCTTCATCTTTCCACGAAGTCGACGAATGTGAACCATAACGGTGTTGTTCGCTTCATAGACCTTCTCATTCCACACCTTTTCAAAGATTTCATCTGTCGAAAATACTTTTCCTGCATTGCTGGCCAGCAAATATAAAATATCAAACTCAATTGGGGTGAGCTTAATATTCTCCCCATACACAACAACTTTATGATTGTCCTTATTGATGCTCAATCCCTTAATGTTAATCTCATTGGGTGCACTGTCGGTAATCATACTGTTGGGATTAAACTGCGTATAGCGACGAAGTTGTGATTTTACCCTCGCTGTCAATTCCAGTGGATTAAATGGTTTGGTCACATAGTCATCCGCCCCATTTCCTAGTCCAAAAATTTTATCCAAATCGGTGCTCTTTGCACTGAGCATAATAATTGGAATATTTTTTGTCTCGCGAATCTTTTTGCACATATCAAGTCCATTCATTCCTGGCATCATAATGTCAAGAAGTGCAAGATGAATATCCTCATGTTCCAAAATATCCAATCCGTCCTCGGCATTATTTGCCTTAAACACTCGATATCCATCGCTGACCATATAAATTTCTACAAGGTCAGCAATTTCCTTTTCATCATCAACAACCAAAATATTAATCTGTCCCATATAGACCTCCAAACTTAAACTTTAAATCGATAACCCACACCCCAAATCGTCTCAATATACTGTGGTTTTGCCGTATTGATTTCAATTTTTTCTCTGATCTTTTTGATATGAACTGTCACTGTAGCAATGTCGCCAATCGACTCCATATCCCAAATTTCCCGAAAGAGATCTTCTTTAGAGAATACTCGATTGGGATGTTTTGCCAAAAATACCAATAGGTCAAATTCCTTGGCAGTAAAATTTTTCTCCTTGCCATTGACCCAAACGGACCTTGCTGTGATATCAATTTTAATTCCACGAATTTCAATCACCTCATTTGGCACCGTAGCTGTTCCAAGAAGTCGCTCATATCTTGCCATATGTGCCTTGACTCTAGCCACCAATTCGCTCGGCGAAAATGGCTTTGTGATGTAGTCATCTGCTCCAAGACCAAGTCCTCGAATTTTATCTATATCTTCCTTTTTTGCACTCACCAAAATAATCGGAGTGTTTTTTTCTTTTCGAACCTGCTTACAAATCTCAAATCCATCTTTTCCAGGGAGCATAACATCAAGAATAATTAAATTGTAATCTCTGTGCAGTGCTGCCTTTAGCCCTGCATCTCCATCATTTTCAATATCGACCTCAAAACCTGAAAGTTCCAAATAATCTTTTTCTAGGTCAGCAATACTTTCTTCATCTTCTACAATTAATAACCTACTCATTTCCCTCCAGATCCTTTCTCAATATCATAATCAGTATGGTTCCCTCTCCCTCTGTGCTCATCGCCCAAATTTTTCCGCCATGATCTTCAATAATTTTTTTCACTATCGACAGGCCAATTCCACTACCTCCTTTGGAAGAATTTCTTGACAAATCCGTTCGATAAAATCGGTCAAAGATAAAGGGAAGATCCTTCTTTGCGATTCCTATTCCATTATCCTCAATCTCCAAGCGAATAAAATCTCCTTCATCCAACAGACGAATGTCCACACGCCCATCCTTCTTCCCCAAATACTTCACACTGTTGCTAATAATATTGTTGATCACTCGCTTTAATTGTTCAACATCAGCAATAACCAGCGTAGAAGGGGAAACATTGTTGACAAAAGAAAAAGAGATATTTCTTGACTCTAGATCTAATCCTACTTCCTCAGCACAATCTGTAAAAAAATCCACAATGTGAATTCTCGAAAAATGATAGGGCACTTTGTTTGTATCAATCTTTGAATAAAATGTCAACTCATCAATCAAGCGATCCATATCATTAGCCTTATTATAAATCGTCTTAATATACTTGTCTAATCTTTCTGGAGAAGAAGCCACACCATCCATAATTCCCTCGACATAGCCTTTGATGGCTGTAATCGGAGTCTTTAAATCGTGGGAGATATTGCTAATTAATTCCTTTGCATCTCGGTCAGCCTGCATCTTCTCCTCTTGATTTTCCTTGAGGCGAATACGCATTTCCTCAAAGTCCAAAAATAACTCCCCAATCTCATCTTCTGCTTCGGCTTCCAAAGAAAAATCAAGGTCTCCCTCTTTGATTTTTCTTGTTGCCTCCCTCAATTTTTCTAATGGAATAATAATCGAAGTCAGCACCCAAAAGAGCATAAAAAATGCAATGCAGGCAAGAGCAGCAAGGGCGGTCATTAAGACCTCCTTTGCCTGCGTCCTTCCTGCAAGATACATTTCTATCCCAAAGCTCAACAGGGGCACAAGTACAATTGCAATAAATCCCCAAAATAACCTTGTCTTTAATTTCATTGTATTACAAGTACTTCTTGAGTACCTCTACCTTATCTGTCTGCTCCCATGGAAGATTTAAATCATCTCTTCCAAAATGTCCATAAGCTGCGGTTTGTTTGTAAATTGGTCTTCTCAAATCGAGCATCTTAATAATTCCTGTTGGACGAAGATCGAAGTTTTCACGTACAATTTCAACCAATTTCTCATCACTCAACTTCCCTGTACCATTGGTATTAATGGAGATGGAAGTTGGATGTGCCACACCAATTGCATAGGAAAGCTGAATCTCACACTGATCAGCAAGTCCTGCTGCCACAATATTCTTTGCAACATATCTTGCTGCATAGGCAGCAGAGCGATCCACCTTCGTGCAATCCTTTCCAGAGAAAGCACCACCACCATGACGAGCATATCCGCCATAGGTATCCACAATGATCTTTCTTCCTGTCAAGCCAGAATCTCCATGTGGTCCACCAATCACAAATCTTCCCGTTGGATTGATAAAGAACTTTGTATTCTCATCCACCATTTCTTTTGGTAAAACCTCATCAAAGACATATTTCTTAATGTCCTTGTGAATTTGCTCCTGTGTCACTGTCTCTTCATGTTGAGTGGACAAAACAACCGCATCTAGACGCACTGGTTTTCCGTTCTCATCGTACTCCACTGTAACCTGTGTCTTTCCATCTGGACGAAGATAAGGCAGTGTCTTATCCTTTCTCACCTGTGTAAGTCGACGAGCCAACTTGTGTGCAAGTGCAATGGGATAAGGCATAAGCTCAGGTGTTTCATTTGTCGCATAACCAAACATTAAGCCCTGATCTCCAGCCCCATTGTCCAGATCACTTTCCTCTAATTGATCTCGATTTTCCAACGCCTTGTCTACGCCCATTGCAATATCTGATGACTGCTCATCAATGACAACCATAACTCCACAGGTATCGCAGTCAAATCCATATTTTGCACGGTCATAGCCGATTTCTCTGACTGTTTCGCGAACAATCTTTTGAATATCAATATAGGCATTGGTTGTGATCTCTCCCATAACGACAACCAACCCTGTTGTCGTTGCTGTCTCACAGGCCACTCTACTCATCGGATCTTTTTCTAATAGTGCATCCAAAATCGCATCTGATATCTGATCACACATTTTATCTGGATGTCCTTCAGTTACTGATTCAGATGTAAATAATCTTCTTTCCTTCATTTCATTCCTCCAATATTTACTATATCAAATGCAAAAGAGCCCGCTAAGCGGACTCAATATAAACAATGAATCCCACTTATTGTTCGATAACTCGCTCAGGTTGGCACCTTCCACTACATGGGGTTGCCGTGACTTCATAGATCCTTTGTATCTCCATCACTCTGAATAAGGGGTTAACGCTATGCAATTGACCTTTTCTAGAATAACGCAAGTCATTCATTCTGTCAAGATATGACTTAACTAACTCTCATTGTAAACTTGCGTGCTTCCCTCTCATCTTCAACAAGAGAAATCTCTGCACCAAGTTGTCTCAACTTCTCTTCAAAGTGCTCATAGCCTCTTTGAATATACTTAATTTCATTGACTGTTGTAAAGCCCTCTGCGGCAAGTCCTGCAAGTACAAGGGCTGCACCTGCTCGAAGATCTGGTGCATTGACATTGGCTCCTGTAAAGCCCGATACCCCCGTCACAACGGCCACATTCCCTTCCACTTTGATATTCGCTCCCATCCTAGCCAATTCATCACAATAGCGGAAGCGATTCTCAAAAATACTCTCCACAACCATACTTGTTCCTGTTGCCAGTGCAAGTGCTGTTGCCATCTGTGGCTGCATATCCGTCGGAAAGCCTGGATACGGCAAGGTTTTAATATTGGTTGATCTTTGCCTGTCCTTTCCTACTACACGAATGGCATCGTCAAACTCTGTCACCTCACAACCCATTTCAATGAGCTTTGCACTAATGGCTTCCATATGTTTTGGAATCAAATTTCTTACGGTGATGTCTCCTCTGGTAATAGCTGCCGCACACATAAATGTACCCGCTTCAATTTGATCTGGAATAATAGAATACTCTGTACCATGCAATCTTCTCACGCCATTGATGCGAATCACATCGGTTCCTGCACCTTTAATGTCTGCCCCCATACTATTTAGGAAATTGGCAACATCTACAATATGCGGTTCTTTTGCTGCATTTTCTAAAATCGTTCTGCCCTCAGCAAGAGCCGCCGTCATCATCACATTAATGGTTGCCCCGACAGAGACTACATCAAAGTAGATATGACTTCCTATCAAAGCCTCCGACTTTGCAACAACCTTCCCTCCTGCAATTTCCACATTGGCATTTAATGCACGAAATCCCTTTAAGTGCTGATCAATCGGTCTGGAACCGATATCACATCCACCTGGCAAAGGCACCTCTGCACTCTTATATTTTCCAAGCAATGCACCAATGAAGTAATAAGATGCCCTAATCTTTCGGATAAACTCATCATCTACGGTAACTTCTCTCAATGTACCTGCATTGATTCTGACACGGTTGCGACTAATCCTTTCCACAACCGCACCAATCTCATCAATCGCTCTCAACATTACATTGATATCCTTGACATCAGGAAGATTATCGATATAGACATCTTCATCTGTCATTACTGCTGCTGCTAAAATTCCCAATGCAGCATTTTTTGCCCCGCTTACGCTAACATCTCCTGCGAGTGGATTTCCACCCTTCATTATATATTGAGCCATCATTCACCTCTAAATTTTCCAAATTTTATATATGCTATCATATTCACAATATTATAACACACAGTTAAGAAAAGGTAAAGAAACACGAAAAGTCATTGTAAGACCTTTCAAACATTTTCTCTGCGTCCCCAATTCCCAATTTCATTGTACTTTGTGATGCAATATCATAGATGGATATATTGGTCTGGTCGTACCCGTAAATAATAATGGCCGCCCCACCATCCGAATAAGTTAGTACAGGAATTCCCTGACTAACAAAATATAGGCTCTCTTTCAATGTAATACCCTGTAAATCTAAAAGCTTTCCCTCTTTTCTTGCTGTCAAAAAGGATTGTGCCATCTCTGCTGGTACCTTTAAATTCCTTGTGTTAGCTGTTCCTGCACGCAAATACACAATCTTTCCTTTCTTTCGAACAGATCCCATGTTGGCATAAGCTCTGTTAATCGCATCAGAGGCTGTATCAAAACTTCCGACCACTCCGCCATGGACAATTGCCACAAATTTTTCATTTTGCTTATCAATGGTTAGATTAATTTTTCCTGATGTATCAAAGCTAACTTTTTCTGGCTTCTCTATCTTATAGTCCTCACTTGGATAGCGATGATCAAACTGCAGACCATAGACGGTTCCCCTATCATCACTATAGGCCACCACCTTGGTATTTTTTTGAGCCTCCAACTGTACTGTGCTGACAATGGTGTCTTCGCCAACTTTTTCAAAGGTATTTTCCCCCGTCTGATTGAGCAAATCCACATGAATTCGTCCCTCATTTGTTCGAATTCCGGTCAAATACTGTCCCTGTCGCTCATAGTGCTTTTGCACACTGAGATCATCATCTACAATATTAATCGCAAAACATGGAACTTCCTTTTGCATTCCATTGACATTCCAAGACATCGAATCCTTAGAAATACCAACAATCAAATCAAGGTCAATAAAACCTTCTGGTCGGATATTTTGATCACCTTCTGCTCGAACTTCCTTTTTATCTCCCGTGTCAAGATTCATAAAGTGAATGATTTTCTCTCCATCTTCTCGATTTCCTTCCTGCCAAGCCAAACGCTTTCCAAGCGGGCTCACACAATAGGAATAGTCAACAAGTCCTGAGGCCACCAGTGTATAATCATTGCTGTTGATGTCAATGCCATAAACTGCATCTGCAATCTGCACATAGAACATCTTGTTTTCTCCAAGATAAGAAAGCTTTTGCATTCCTTCCTTAATTTCCTCATAACTTAAATTCACAGGAATAAAGCTGTGTTCATTGACACTATTGTCCTGTGCCCGATATTGATTGAGTGAAATGCCAAGTGCCCCTTCATGTCCACCTCGATTCATATATCCATAAACTACAAATTCTACATTGCCATCATTGTCACAACTTAAAATTTTAATGGCATGTTTGTCGTAATTGTCCTGCAGACTATAGTCATCCTCTCCTCGGAAAGAATAAATTTTTTTAATCACCTTGTTCTTTCCATCGACGACAAAGAGATCCCGATCGGCCACAAATGCCGTAGTATTTCCATCCGCTGAGGCAAGCACAGCCGTCTTTTCTGGCATTGTAATTCCAACATTGACACGAGTACTATTGATATCGGATTGCACTCCCTTAATGACCTGTGTCATCTGTCGATTATAATCCATCATATAGAGTCGCTGAGTTCCCTTTTTTATAGTAAAATTTTCCTTAATCTCATAGAGCTCGTTATTTCCATCCCCAAGCTCTCTCTTTACCATTCGGCGAAGTTCAACCTCTCCCATATCTCCTGTAAAGTTTAATAGGCGAACATCCTCATCTCCCACTGGCTCAAGTGCCATCTTATGGTATGCCAAGGACTCATAATCGGCCTTTAAATTGATTTCCCCGAGCCTAGAATGGTCTGCTGCCTGATCAGTTTCCAAATACTTTGAATTGTCTCTTGCTTGATCGGAATTCAAATTCTTTGACGAAAAATCATCAGCCAAGGCAATCATTTCTCCTGCCATGCTCTGATCTCCAAAAGCAATTCTTGTATAATAATGAGCTTCTTTTCCTGAAGCAAAAGTCAACTTAACATTCAAGCGATACTCATTGCCCTTGGTAATCAAATTAGAAATCGGAATGACCATATCGACTTCTTTGTCCTTTGAAGTAAAATCTGTAATTTCATTATTTTCAATTAAATCTTCAAGGCTTGCACTGCGAACTTCATAGCTGATGGCCTTGACTACTTCACTTCCCCCTTTCACAATCAGCTCCAATTGTCTTTCATCAGAAAGAAGAGTCAAACTATCAAAAAATGCATTGATACCCACCTGTGATGTGTATGGATACATCACATTCATCTCTCTACCTGCTGTCTGTGCCCACACAAGTGGAAATGTTGCTTCTTCTATTCCTGTGTAGACGGTATCATTTGTCTTTGTCTTTCTCATTTCTAGTCCCATATACACCGCAACAGCTGCGACAAAGACCACAAATAATAACAATAATCGTCTCTTTATGGATTTCATTCTTTTCCCCGCAATTTCAAAAAGTCTGGCAGTTGCCTGCCAGACTCTATCATAATCAAATCTATAAAAAAAGTAAATCCTTTAATTTGCTCGCCATTACATATTTTTAAAGGCATGAAGAATGGATGAAAAAATTTCCGAAAATACACCGATAATCCTCTTTAATGGACTCTCATTTTCCTTTGCATCCTCTAGGGCCTTTTGTTGTGCCTTCTCCTCCTCATCATTGACCTTAATCTCCTCGGTTCTCAAAATCACCTGCACACTATTTGGCTCAGCATTTTCTGAAGAAGTAAAAGAAACCTTCCTTGCCTCTGGATCTATCTTTAAGACATTGTTATCATTTTCAAATTCAGCTACCTTCTTGTCCCACAGAGCCTTCAGTGCATCATTGGCTGATTTTAATTGATCGACTGCTGTCATGCTATTGAGGGCATGGTCAATCAAATCTGTTCCCGCCTTGAGGGATGCCTTTGTTCCATCATTGAGGTCTCCCCTTGTATTTTGAAACAAGCTTTCAATCGTTGTCAATGTGTCCCTTGCACTATCTAAGTTAACACTTACACTGCCAAGAAGATAATTTGTGCTATCAATGCCTGATTTTGCACTTTCTTTATAGGAACTCATTGTGTCCGATAATCTAGTGGCACTTTCAATCAATGGATTGATCTTTCCCGAAGCTTGTGAAAGCCCTTGCAGCAATGTCTGACTTTGATCTTGTAAATCATTGACTGTGCCAAGACCATCATGAATGTTTTTTAGTGCATCCTGCGTTGGATGAGAAAGTAAACTCTCCAAGCTAGAAATGGTATCTTCTGTACTTGATAAAAAATCGTCCATCGCTTCTTGTGTATCCTGTGCCTTCTTTGCTGCGGTTTTTAGCTCGCTGTAATATCTTTCTAGTCGAGCATCAGCTTCTGAAGTGTCAACAAGCTGTGCATGAGAAAGTGCCTCATGTAAACCTTCTACTCTATCCTTTAGATTTCCTCTAAAGGCATTGGAGGCGGTTGCTGGAATAACTCTCCTTTTTGCCTCCTTCCTAAATCCATATAAATCATCCTGTGTATCCCCCAGATGAGAAGACAAATCATCAAGTGCTGATTGCAAATCTTTTGTATTGCTCTGTCCATTTTTTAGCACATCTTCTGTCTTTTTTAGACTTTCTTTTAAAGCCATCAAATCATGATTTACTTCGTCTATCTCTGGCTCTACATTTTTTGCCTGTGTCGAAATATCTCTAAAATCTAGATCAAAATCATCAAGTGCTGATTTTGCTGTATTTAAATGTGGCACAAGTTCCACGGTCGCATTGGCCAAACGATTTAAATTTTGAACATCTGTGTCAACATTGCCATCGAGGCGATCCCCATAACTATGCACCTTTTCTCTTGCCTGATCTAAGACCTTTATAGCCTGTGTCGCCTCATTGAGACTTGGTCTTACGCCCGCAATTGCTTCAAGTGCTGCATTGGTACCATCATAGAGCTTATGAACAGAATCCTTAACATCATCCTTGGTCTGAGCCAAATCCTTGATCTTATCTAGCCCATCCATGGTCGCTGGAGCCATCGCAAAGACAATGCCTGCATCGAGAGAAAAATGATCTGACCCTATGCGAATGACAAAGTCCTTTTCCTCGCCCGGAAGTGCAGCAAACATCACGGCCTCGGTTCCGCCAAGAGACTGAATCTGTGCCCCTGGTGCCTCAACACTTAAATTCTTTGTCATATCAATGGTTGTTGCTACTGTAAGGAGCATATTATTCTTCAAATAATCCGCAGTATCCTGCACTGGAGTAATATGAATATCAATTTCTACCATTCCCGATGCCCCCGCAAGGTTTTCTGCCTGTGCAGGAACGCCATTTAACTTGTAACTGATATCCACAGTCCATGGAAGCTTTTCCTCCAAAGACTTTGGTGTCACTTGATAATAAAATCTTCCTTTTCCATCTAACCCATCAAAGGTCACACCTGTTGTGCTGATCTGTGGTGCAATATCCGAAGTCATATTCTTTACTTCGCTATAATCTCCATAGTCACTAATTTGTGTCTGTCCATTGAGACTAACTCCCTTGACAATATTCATACTTTTCATTGTCCCATAATAGTCTAAATTTCCATATAAAGCCTCATCTGTCACTACCTCTGGTGCTGCTGCACTTACACTAAAGATAGACGAAGCTGTCATCACGGCTGCCATTGCCAATGCCGTATTTCTCTTCCAATTTCTCATCTTTTCACCCTCTCTGAGACTATTTTTCTAAACATGTTGATTTTTTAACTGGTATGTATTATACTAATCAACGAAAACTGATGCAATACTCAATTAATGACTACTAGTATGATAATAAACATCATTGCATCGATTGGAGGAAATATGAGAACAAAAGTTGATCGACGTGTAAGAAAGACACGCAAACAGTTGCGCACCTGTCTCGCAACTCTATTGATGAAAAAAAAGATCCAGGATATCACCGTGACAGAGCTCACAGATTTAGCTGATTTAAATCGAGGCACTTTCTATCTCCACTACAAAGATGTCTATGATTTGCTAGAAAGCCTAGAGGAGCAAATGTTTATTCAATTTAATACTATTTTAGACGAATATCTAACTCCTTCAAGTCTTCCCGATACTGTTCTCTTTGAAAAGATCTTTGCTTTTATTGAGGAAAATCAGGATCTATCTCGCATTTTGCTCGGACCAAATGGAGACATCAATTACCTCAATCGCATCAAGCAGACATTGCGCCAGCGCCTGTTGCCACCTGAAGATATTCAAAGTCAAAGTTCAATCAATTACGATGCCCTATTTGCCTATTCCATTTCCGGCTTTCTTGGTCTACTTGACTATTGGTTTGACACAGGTATGAAAGCGACCATCCCTGAAATGGCTCATTTAGCCAATCAATTAATTTCAACTGGAACCAGAGGTACTCTCAATAAGTAATTGCCTCTGTCTATTCCAGACAACATGGACAAAACGACGATAGGTCGCACTAATCGGAAGCTCAATTCCTCCGCTTAGGACGACCTTCTCGTGCTCTATTGACTGAATATACCAAATATTAACAACAAAAGACTTGTGAATCACCAAAAAATCTTCTGGTGGAAGTTGCCTATAAATAGCGGAGAGTTTTGCATAACACACAATCTCTCCGTTTTTTGCGTGGTAAATGACTTTTCGTCGATCACTATGAATGTAAATGAGTTGCGAAGCCAGTAACCAGCGTATTCGTCGATTTTGTCTTAATTTTAGAATTTTATCTTGAACTACATTGATTCGTAAAGATTGAATAAAAGAAAACCGGATTTGCTCCGCATCACAGGGCCATTGAATATAACCCACAGGCAAAAGCTTTGCCACATCAATAGAAATTTTTCGATCCTTGGTAAAAACAATCACTTTAGGGCAAAGCCCCTCTCCTTGACCTATGCACTTTTGTATTGGGCCAAGACCTAGCCCACTGGTGGTATCCACAAAAATCATCTGATAATCAAACGCCTCTTCATCTAAATGAGAAACTTGAATTTCAATATCCACTCGCATACCAATTTCACTCATTACTTGCTCTACCAATTGATAAATCTTTGCATCGCTTGTATAGACAGCCATTTTATACATTATGCTTCCTCCTCTGCTTCACTATAACTTCACTCAAATACTATATTAAAGCAACTTCCCTGCTTTGTATCAATTCTACAAAAATTTATTGTTTAATTTACAATAAATTTTTGTTTGCTATGTTTATTTTCACTCTATATGGTAAATTGTTATTCTATAGCAAATATGATATAATAAGTAATATAAGAAATATATAAGAAACATCTATAATGAGAAGAAAGGGGGCGTCACTAATTTATGACCAATGACATAAAAGCGATTCCTGAGCGCTTGCGTGCCTACCGTGAATCGAGAAATCTTACCCAAAAAGAACTCGCCAAGATGCTCAACACGACACAGCAGGCCTACTCTCGCTACGAAACTGGCGAAGGTATTCCTGGCTTTGATATCATTATTTCTCTCGCTGATTTTTATGGCGTCAGCCTAGAGGCATTCTCAAGCAACCATACCCATCGAGAAAAAAATGTAGATTCTGCAATCGTTCAACAAATTGTAGAACAAATTGAGCATCTGGACGACACTGAGCTAAAGTTTATCAACTACACACTCAACTTTATGCAACTTCAGAAGAAAAAATTTCTTACACAAAAACTATAGTAACCTGCGCAAGGCCTCTTGATATTTTTTTCTCCTCTGATAATCCCTCTTTTCTGGGTGAGCTAGGCGTTCAATTTGAATATTGTGATTCAAATCAGCAATCTTAATTCGGCGAGCAAGTGGATGGGCTTTTACTCTTTCGATATAAGAAAAGTATTCTTCTCCTTTTCTTTTCGTCAGCACAACGACAGCCTCTAAAACTTGCTCGCCAAATTCCTTTTTAATGCACTCGGGCGATAAATCTGTATCTTCCAATGTGTCATGCAAAAGAGCAATAATTTTTTCCTTTGGTGTTTCAAAGAGCGAGGCAACATATTCTGGATGTCCAATATAGTCTTTTCCCGCCTTATCTAATTGTCCTTCATGTGCTTTTTTTGCCATTTCATGTGCCAGTTTTACTTTACTTTCATCGAGCTCCATCATTCTTTTTCCTCGTATTATATAGTAGTAGTTTTTAGAGACCCTCTCCAAGGTCTTTATAACTATTAAGTCATAGTCTTTTCTTTACCTCTTCCGTAGGTTCGACTATGATATATAAGATACTGTGGATTGGTTATTTACTCCTACCACTTGATGGTTTTAGAAAGGCCCCAACCACAGTCTCTTTGCTCATTTGTTAATCAGTTAGATACCGCATGACGGTTTATTTAGAACGAGGCTACAATCGCAAGGAGTCCCTGTGGTTCTAAAACAGTATCAAATACATTTTAAAGGAGATTATTATGATTTATGTAGGAATTGATGTCGCTAAGGATAAGCATGATTGCTTTATCACAAACTCTAATGGAGAAGTATTATTTAAAGCTTTTACCATTTCTAACAGTCAAGATGGTTTCAATGACCTTTACCAAAGAATAGAATCTGTTATGGAAGATATAACAAAAGTAAAAGTAGGACTGGAAGCTACCGGACACTATAATTACAATCTTTTAGGTTATCTCATTGATAAAGGTCTGACCACCTATGTCATCAATCCGTTACATACAAATCTGTACAGAAAAAGTCTAAGCCTTAGACTCACGAAAACGGATAAAGTAGATGCCCGCACGATTGCTTACATGCTCATGTCTGATGTGAACTTGAAGTCCTACTCAGATACATCTTACCACAACGAAGAATTAAAGTCATTAACTCGTTATCGTTTTGATAAGGTAAAAGAACGTGCCAAACTAAAAACTTCCGTTTCAAGACTGGTCTGTATCTTATTTCCTGAATTAGAAAAACTTGTACCAACACTTCATATGACATCCATTTATGCATTGCTTTCTGAATTTCCCGGGGCTAAATATGTAGCTGGTGCACATCTTACCAGACTTACAAATCTTCTTTCAGATGCATCTAAAGGTCGATATGGTAAAGATACCGCCATAACTTTCAGGGAAGCTGCAAGGGCTTCTATCGGCTCAAATATGCCAGCCAAATCTCTTGAACTAAAACACACCATCAAGTTGATACTGGAACTTGCTTCTGAGATTGATGAAATCGAAAATGAAATCAAAATTATCATGGATGAAATTAATTCTCCAATTCTCAGTATTCCAGGTATCAACTATCGTATGGGCGCTATGATCATTGCCGAGATTGGCGACTTCAGTCGGTTTGATTCTCCTGATAAAATCTTGGCTTATTCCGGATTTTCACCATCAACATATCAATCAGGGCAGCTTGACTCAGCATACTCCCACATGGAAAAACGAGGTTCCAAATACTTACGATATGCTCTGTACAATGCTGCCAAGTATGTTTGCCACTGGGATTCGACATTTGCCAGGTACCTTACCAAGAAACGAGCTGAAGGCAAGCATTATAATGTTGCAATATCTCATGCCGTCAAAAAACTGGTTCGAGTTATTTATCATCTTGTAAAATCGAATCAGCAATACATTAAAGTAGCTTAATTAACTCTAATTCAATACTCCTTTTTCATGCACCTATCATGATGCTCTTTTTGTCATGCAGTTTTCAAAGTGCAAGGAGCTCTAACTGTATTCCGAATATATCTAAAATACATTTCTGTACTTTATTTAAAAAATATCATTTTAGGGCTTGACTTTTAATAGTTAGTCTTTCTATAAATGCCTTTCCCGTTTCAAAAATTCGATCGATCTGATCATAGTGATAGACATTGTTGGAGAGTCGATCTTTTGGTTCAACTTCCGTTGTATTAATTTCTCTAACCATAGCTTCTAACTCCTCGACCTCCTCCAGTCCATCATCCATAATCACAATCACTTCATGTATACTCGAAGGCAAGATATAAAAATCTCCCTCCAGTAGTTGAGCAATTCTCTCAAGTATACCTGGATAAAATAGGGCAACTGCCCCATACATCTCTCTATTTACTCCAACAACATACATCAATTTTTCACTGTCATCAATATCTAGTCCAAGCACATCATAGATGCTCCTTATCTGTGCGGGTGCATTTTTTTGTGCATATCGCATTGCATCCTGATGGATTTGTTCTTCACTTACACCATATTGATTGAGCATCTCTTTGGTCAAAAACATCGTATAATTGACATCATCAACCTCCTCGAGGCGAAAGCAATAGACCATAGAAAGATCCTCAATTTCTCTGTGCACAATATCATCGAGTACCTCTTGATTTTCCCTTGTTGGCACAAGTCGAACCAATAATTTTTTCTTCATCTTTTGATAATCCCCAAAACGAACCTTGCCGATATACTTTTGGTTATGAAGTCCCTCTTTCACCCTACTGATTCCATCATCTAACACCTCTTGATAATTTTTTTGACCTTGATAGTCTAAAAAGAGCGGAAAAACATCGATGGAAATCCCAATCACACCATGTTCTTGACGAACAGTTATTCCATGATAAGACGAAAGTTGCAACTTTCGAATGTGATTTTCTTCAACGACCATCCTGCCAAATTCTTTTTCCAACTCTCTTTGTAAATCCCTGACAAATTGCTTTAGAAATTCTGTGAAATTCATAAGAAACCTCCTGACTTGTATAGAAAATAGATAAACTAGAAATGTACTTTTATTATATAATTTCTATACTATTTGTCAAGCGATTGCCCTACCAAAAAAAGAGATGCAGAAAATTTCTACATCTCTTGGAAATTATTTACAAATTAATCTGTCAATTCTTTCTCATGATCCATGACAAACTTAGCACCTACACACGCACCACAGTCACAATATTGACCACCTGCTGACTTGACTTCCTTTGCATGCTCTGCCATAGCAGCAGCCTGCTTCTCACCAAACATCTTCTTTCCTGTATCAGACACAAAAAGATCATAAACCTGATCAATCGTACAGATATCTGCTTTTGCCTCTGCAAGCAGTGCCACGGCCTTTTCCCCTTGCTCTTGTGTTCCAACAGCCTCTAACCATTCCTTTCCAGCTGTCTTTAATTCAGCACAACAACTTGGTGCCTGTACCATTTCCTTGACTGCATCGACCATCTTTTGACTCATCACACTTCCTCCTCATCTATTCATTCTATCCCTAAGTATACGCTCTATTCATCTCCCTGTCCAGCTAACATCTGCGACAATACATTTCCAGAATAGTCATAAATCATTGCATAATTTCCATGTCGCACAATGTAGTAATTCTTTGCTGTCAGCAACAAAGAATCTTTCTCTTTTTGAACATTACTTAATGTACCCAGTGCTTTGCCATCTGCATCAAATACGGTGTATAATCCATCAATGCCAACAACATTTGTTCCATCTAACTCGCTAATATCTCCAAATTCCTCAGAAGCTAAGTTGTCACAATATTTTCCCTTGGCAAAAACCTTGCCATCTTTAAAGGCATAAGCCTTTGGATTATCACCATTTTCTGTCTCTAATTGCATTGTGTAGACGGCATTGCCAAGATCAGAAAGGATAATACTCTTTCCATCGATATCAATTCCTGTCAGATCTAGATTGGCACTAGTATTGTCGCCAACATTGAGCACAGCAAGAACACTGTCCTTCTTTTTCCACACCAAACCATCGCCATCAGGAAGTTGATCAAAATCGCTTGATTTCCAAGGTGTTTGATTTCCCTCTGCATCAAAGCAATGTAAAGCTCCTTCCTTGTCTCTGCCAAGAATATAATGTTTTTCCCCTTTTTCAAATTCATTACTTGGAAGATGATCATCGACAAGACCAAGAATTTTTTTCTGTCCTACATGATAGATAATCTTCTTATCATCATTTCCAATCACCACGGTATCTGTGCCTGGATTCCATTCCTTAATCATAATATCCCCAGCATGGAGATCAAGTCCATATTCTTTTGCCATTTGTATCATCTGATCGTCAAATGACTTTGAATCTATAAGAACTTCTCCATCTTTATCAAAGAGAATGGCTCTGACTAAGTCATTTTTGTCATCCACAAAATCTGTCAAAAATCCATTCATCTTTTCACCATATCCAAAGATATCCCATTTTGCATGTCCATATTGGGTCAAGTCAATGGTCTTTTTTAACTTTCCACTTACATCATAAATTTCATATCCAACTAAATCCTCACCTTTTGCTTTGGAAAATACAAAATTGTCCTTGACCAGTTTTCCATTTTCCATTCCCTTTAAAAAATGCTCCTCACTCGCCTCAACAACCCATTTTTGTTCCTTTATGTCATAAATACCTGTATTTTCTCCTGTTGACTTTCTCAATGCAATGAGCCCTTCACTTGGCATATAGATTGGATTTGTTAATTCGAGGTCGGAAAGTACTTTTTCTTGCTGAAATTGCTCATTAAGCAGTACAATTCCTGAATGATCACCATAGGTTGAACCTGGCAGAGCAAGCAATGTGTGGTCTGGAAAATATTTTCCCGACACCGTATCATTTTTTTCTTCCAGGCCAATCTTTTTTAAATCTTCACTGGAAATCTTGACATCACTCTTTTCATTGGCGACATAGCCAAGTTCATTGACTAAAGCCTGCCCATTCATCGAGAGTACCCACTGATAAATCTGATAAGCTGGAGAATCCTTCGGTTCATCCGCACGAATGGCAATGTAAAATGGGTTAGTATAAGGATAGTCTCCACTTCGAATGGTATCCGAATTTGGCTCGACACCATTGACTTGCAAAAATTGAAGTCCGTCGCCCTTTTTCATATTTCTCGCATAATAATATACGGAATATCCCATTGCATCGGCACTGTTGTCATAGGCCGCCACCTTCTCGATCAATTCTCCCATTTCTGATGCCACCCATTCACTTGGTGGTCGTGTCATTTCGACATCCTTCATCACAAATTTTTCCATCAAATTCTGACTTCCCGAATTTTTTGGTCGTTGAAATGCCTTGATCACATGGTCCTCTCCGCCTAACTCCTTCCAATTTTTGATTTTTCCAGAGTAAATATCCTGCAATTGCTGCTCAGTGACATTTTTTACCTTATTTCTTTGACTGTTTAAAAAGACAAGGGCATCTTTTCCCACCGGGGCAATTAAAATCGGACTGACTTCATAATCCCTCTCCCTATTATTTGTATAGGTTTGGTTTTTTCCACTCTGATTGACCGCCTCAATTGTCTTCATCAAGTCACTTGGGGGAGCATAAGAAATAATTAAGTCTGTCGACTTATCCATTAAATTAAAATAGGATTCTGTCGTCTTATTGTGCACAATATTTCTCGCTGCATCCTCAGGACTACTTCCTGTTGTCAATTCATAGATCGCCTGAGCTAGTGGCAGTGTGGCTGTCGACCCATCTACTTTTGGATAATTCTTTGCTTCGATATGGGGATACTCAAATTTTTTTGCTTCTACTTCCTGTTTTGAAGTTTCCTGTGCCTGTGTACTCGCTGTTGTATTCTTTTGGTCTGTCTTTTTTTGACACGCACTCAAGCTCAATGCTGTGAGCATGACACCCAAAGCCACATATCCTTTTCTCATGATTTTCTCCTTCCTTTTCAAATATTTTTCTATTATTCTACAATAGCAGGTGTCCAGTAAGACTGATTATAGGTGTCTGTAAAGCGATAAGCTAATTTTGCCTTTCCCTTTCCAATATCTACATTGCTGATTGTTAGTGCCTCCATACCACCTTCTGGCACCTTCATCTGTTCACCAAGCTTATAGCTATCCTTGTATTCCCCACCATAGCTATAGTAATCACACACAAAATCAATGGTATCACCTACATTGAGTGATGTCATACTTTTTGGCACAGTCTCTGTCTCTCCATTGATATAGTCAGTCATTGCACCGACAACATGACCTTTTGGATGATCTTGGTCAAACACCAACAATAAATTTGCTCTCTGTCCATTGAGAAGTACAGGAACACGCCCCATAATAGTATACCTTTCTCCCTCTTCTACTGTCGACAAATAGTAGTAGGCCACAGGCTGTCGATTAATGGCAATCCAACTCCTTGTATTATCTGCAAGAAGTGCACCCTGAGCGTCGAAGTCAAAGACATTGTCCAGTCCCATATCAATAAATCCACTGCCATCGTCATAGAACATATTGAGAACTAGATCATGCACCTGAGCCCACTGCTCGTTGCTCAAGCTCATTTTCTTTCGTCCATCTTCTCCATCACTCCACACAAGCTTTGAGGCATCAAAGTGATTTCTCTGCAAATAATCCGCCAAGTCTTTATTAGAAAGAGCACTGTCGGATAAAAATTCTTTATTCGTTTTATCTCCTCCAAGATAAGCATTGAGTAATTGGGAAATGACTTCCATTCCCATATCCCCCTGCGTCGAACTGGTTGTGCTTCCATTTCCTGCCAATTGACCGATGGTTTCTAAAAGAGATGGCAAAGGTGAGGACGATGGACTAGATTGAAAAACATTTTGCCCACTAGCTTCAACACTAGCAAATTCCTTAATTGCTTTGGTGTAATTGGCATCCATTCCAATGGCCTTATAGGTGCTCGTCACCCTATCCACATATCCCGTCCTCTGATAAGGAAAGAAAATAGACACCCCATAGGCATTGGTCATATTGCTCGAAGTCCGATTGTACTTGACTGCACTCTGCAAAGATTGAGCTAACGCTTCACCTTCCTTTCCACCTAAATTTAATGCCAAATGTGCTAAATCCACTTGATCAATCTTTGAATTTGGTGAAAATTCTCTCGATTGATTGCGTGCATCAGAGACCAGTTTGTAATTTTGGTTTGAAATATTCTTGCTAATTTCCTGTGAAAATGCACCAAGTTGACTTGGCACAGTCTGACTAAATTCTGCAAGATCAATGACAGAAAGTGTGGTCTTTTGACCTGGACATTGTCTTGCACACACATCAACAAAATCATCGACAATTTTTTTCCCAATTTCAATGGTTGGCATCGAAGTGTTTTTTCCAAGTTCGCTCAGCCAATTTGTGTAGTACCAGCCAACACCAGGTTCGGTCTCTTCCGATGCAATTAAGTAATCGGCATAGGGATTCAACATCAATGCATTTTCTGCTGTTGCCATCAAGCAGGCATCAAAACCAATAAAATCAAAGCTTGTCTTTGCATTTTCAAGAGCCGTGTGAATACCTGCCAATGTCATCGATCCACTCTTTTTATGTATCTCGTCATATCCATATCCACTAATGGACCCACCGCCGTGGTCCCACAAAATTAAGTCATTTCGATTGGCTGGAAAATTCTTTTTGCAATATTGAATAAACTCTGTCAATGTCTTTGGATCTGTCATTGCTGCATTTCCTGCATTATCCACAAGTTTTTTCATCTGACCATTTACAATTTGATAGATCTGATTGCGGTCACTGGCCACAATCGTATTCTTCCACTTTGTTGCTCCTCCTGTGTAAACAATGACATTGACATTATTTCCATAACTTGCTGTAGACATCTCCTGTAAATCTGATGTCGCCATTCCCCCTCTTGACTCTAGGTCTGTACCACACATATAGACCATAATTGTCACGATGTCGTTGGCATTTCCTAAAAGTTTTGTTCTCTTTTCTCTCGCATTCTTTGCCACTGTCGTATCTAATTTTGGTGTCGCTGCCTCTGGCTTAACCCAACCTGTAGAATAACTTCCACCATCAAAAAGAGAGTTCCAATTTCCTCCATGCCCACTTCCCTGACTAGAATTGTGCTGAGAACTGGAATTATGCTGAGTTGTACTCTGTGCCGTGCCACCATTTTGTATCACACCCTGCAATAAAGTATTCAATATTCCCGATTGCTTTCCACCAAATAGCAAAAGAATCAAAAGGGCAATAATGGAAATGGGACCTTTTCCTCCACCCATTCCCCTCCTTGGTCCACCGCTTCCACCACTTGGACTTCCTTGACTACCCACTGGTCCTGTGCCAAGTCCATCGCCTCTGCGAAAGATTCCCTTTCCCTCACCATCTATGTTGCGATCTCTTCCTCTTGGTCTATTCTCCATTATTTCACTCCTCTCCCTAATTTAGACAAATAAAGCCAAAAATGGCCATCGCACTTTCGACTTAAAATTCGTAAGCACGATAGCCATCTCTATCTAACCGTCAGTCGATTATAACTGAGGACCTGCTGCAACCAATGCCTTGCCGGCCTCGTTGCTCTCATATTTTACAAAGTTCTTCTGAAATCTTGCTGCGAGATCCTTTGCTTTGTCCTCCCACTCCTTGACATCTGCATAGGTATCACGAGGATCTAAGATCTTAGGATCAACACCTGTCAACTGTGTTGGCACTTCAAAGTTAAAGTATGGAATCTTCTTTGTTGGTGCCGTATTTACCTCACCACTCAGGATAGCATCAATAATACCACGAGTATCCTTGATGGAGATTCTCTTTCCTGAGCCATTCCAACCTGTATTGACAAGATAAGCCTTAGCACCACTCTTTTTCATCTTCTTTACAAGCTCCTCAGCATACTTTGTTGGATGTAACTCCAAGAAAGCCTGTCCAAAGCAAGCAGAGAATGTTGGTGTTGGCTCTGTAATTCCTCTCTCTGTACCCGCAAGTTTTGCTGTAAATCCAGATAAGAAATAATACTGTGTCTGCTCAGGTGTCAAAATCGAAACTGGTGGCAATACACCAAAAGCATCTGCTGATAAGAAAATTACATCCTCAGCATCTGGGGCAGCAGAAACTGGACGAACAATATTCTTAATATGCTCAATTGGGTAAGAAACTCTTGTATTTTCTGTCACGCTCTTATCTGCAAAATTAAGCTTGCCGTCTTCACTCAAAGTAACATTTTCCAAAAGGGCATTGCGTCGAATGGCATTGTAAATATCTGGCTCTGACTCCTTATCAAGATTGATAACTTTTGCATAGCATCCACCTTCAAAGTTAAAAATACCATTGTCATCCCAGCCATGCTCATCATCACCAATCAAAAGACGCTTAGGATCGGTTGAAAGTGTAGTCTTACCTGTTCCAGAAAGTCCAAAGAAAATGGCAGTATTCTTTCCTTCCATATTTGTGTTTGCAGAACAGTGCATAGAAGCAATTCCCTGCAATGGAAGATAGTAGTTCATCATAGAGAACATACCCTTCTTCATCTCACCACCGTACCAAGTGTTGACAATTACCTGCTCACGGCTTGTGATGTTGAACATAACTGCAGTCTCTGAATGTAAGCCAAGCTCTGCATAATTTGTCACCTTAGCCTTTGATGCATTATACACAACAAAGTCAGGCTCAAAGTTCTCAAGTTCCTCCTTTGTTGGATTGACAAACATATTTGTTACAAAATGTGCCTGCCATGCCACTTCTACAATAAAGCGAACAGCCATGCGCTTATGTCCAGCTGCACCGCAGAATGCATCTACAACATAGAGCTTCTTGTTAGAAAGTTCCTTCTTTGCAATATCCTTTACTGCTGCCCAAGCCTCCTGTGATGCTGGGTGATTATCATTTGGATATTCCTCACTTGTCCACCAAACAGTGTCCTTTGAATTCTCATCCATAACAATAAACTTATCTTTTGGTGAACGACCAGTGTAAATTCCTGTCATGACATCCACTGCACCAAGCTCGCTGACTCTACCCTTTTCAAATCCCTCTAACTCTGCCTTTGTTTCCTCGTCAAATAGCTGATCATATGATGGATTATAAACAATCTCTGTTGTTCCTGTGATACCATACTTTGTTAAATCAATATTTGCCATTTTTGTAATCCCTCCCTATCAATATGCGAATATCTGCAATATTCTCTGTCTTATTATAGCTCTTTATCTTCCTTTTGTCATCTAAAAACCGAATTATATCGTGTTTACTCTGAAAAATTCATATACTTTAGTGAACTACCCATCACCTAAAGGTAATGGGCTTCTAAGAGCCTAACAGCTCTATTTAAGAAGTTTGATATTTAAGTTTCCACCTAAATAATTAGGCAATCCTTATTCTTATCGGCGTGTCCACTTCGCCTCTACTGTATAGGATATTCATATCCACAACACTACTTTTACGCATGATATTTAATGCTCCGTTAACATCTGCATTGATTGTTTTACCACTTGCCGTTTTGTATAGACCACGATGTAATCTTCTGCCACTAAACGGATACTCTTTTGGATTATCGGCATTGTAAACAGGGAGATCGTCTCTATCCCAAAAAGATGATTTCGATGTATAGGATTCTTCCTGTTTTACAAAAACAATGTCATTTAGTTTGCAAAGATATTCCAATTTGTTACGCAACTGTCCATAAGGGATATTTACAAAATTTTGATTGTTTTGCTTTCCAATATGACTATTAAGTTGAAAAGTCTCATTGTAACCAACAACAAGCGTACCTATATTATTGATGATACAATAATCTATCACCCTACGAGCAGTTTTATTCATATAGTCGTTCACCTTATTGTTGCGATTACGAGTAACTGCTTTTTGTCTATTTGTAGACTTTCTACCAAAATGCTGTTTATCTTTTATCGATTGCAAACGGGCGTTTTCTTTATTGAACCACTGATTGATCGATTTCAGTCTTTTCCCGTCAATAATGAACGATTGACCACTATTTGATACAGCTGTTATGAGATTGTTGATACCTAGGTCAAGTGCAAGTGCGTTGTTCGTGTTTAGATTTCTTTGAATACATTCAGCTTCATATATATACTGGATTTCAAAGAACCTTGCATTCGCTTTAGGTATAATGCGTATCTCTTTTATCGTCTTATCAAGAAGTATGGGTGGTATCGTAATTTCAACAGACTTATGCGTTTTCTTAAAACTATTGGAAAACGGAAGTATCAGCTGATTACCCTTAAGTCTTACAAAACCAATGATCAGTGTTGTGTATCCATCTTTTGGAAGATAATGTGGCAGTTTACAATCCGTAAAAGCATATTTTCCCTGCTTGACAAGTTTAAGCAGACCAAAAAATGACTGAAACGAGCCATCAACCTCTTTCAGTATCTGCTGTGCCATATTGGAATTTAATGCCTTATAATTAGGACTATTCTTTAAAAGAGTGTAATTCTTCTCATATTTGAGAAATTCACCTTCTGTAAAATAATGCTGACGCACATTATAGATTGCCTCATTAGCAAGATTCTTAGCCGTATGACAAAGTTCCCTGATTGTGATGTAATCTTCCTTGGACAGATGTTTCACTTGTTGTTTTACAGTAAGATACATACGATTTTCTCCTTTCATAGACTCGGAAATAGGATTTCCTATATATGTATTATAGCATATATTTTAAATGATAGTATTTAAGTAAAATATATATGTTGTAAACCTAACGCCATTCATCCCACGATCTAAAGACCATGGGTTTTCTGGCTGTTATATTATAAAATTTTCTCCTATATCAATTTCATCCATAAGGAATATATTTTTCCATTAATTTTCCACTTCTTAATCTAAACATAAGGTAACACCAATGTTTTCTTAATCTAACACAGTTATGATAAAGAAAACGGAGGTATAGATATGAACAAAAATGCAATTGAAATTCAGAACTTACAAAAATCCTATCATGGAACAACAGTAGTAGATATTCAGAAGTTGACCATTCGCCAAGGTGAAATCTATGGCTTTTTAGGTCCAAATGGTGCAGGAAAGTCAACGACAATGAAGATGATTCTTTCCCTTATCCATCCCGATGCAGGAAATATTCGCATCTTTGGAAGAGAAATTACAAATTCCAATGCACAATATCTCAGCCAAATTGGATCAATGATTGAGGAACCATCCTACTATCCAAATTTAACCGGTTATGAAAATCT
Organism: Lachnospiraceae bacterium oral taxon 096; assembly: GCA_018141845.1. Taxonomy (NCBI): domain Bacteria; kingdom Bacillati; phylum Bacillota; class Clostridia; order Lachnospirales; family Lachnospiraceae; species Lachnospiraceae bacterium oral taxon 096. Next base: position 214,215 of record CP073340.1, read on the forward strand.
CTCAGTATTTCAAAAAATGCTTCAATTTCCCAAGGAAAATATCAAAGAGATACTTCACCTTGTAGGACTCGACGAGGAAAAAAATAGAAATAAATGTGTTGGTGCCTATTCCCTTGGAATGAAGCAAAGACTTGCTCTTGCCTTTGCTCTTGTCAAAAGACCTAGACTTTTACTTTTAGATGAACCAACTAATGGACTTGATCCTGCAGGTATCCATGAAATTCGAGAACTCATTGTTCGCCTCACAAAGGATTCGGGACTTACGGTGCTTATTTCCAGCCATATTCTCCCAGAAATCGAGCATATTGCTGACCGTGTCGGTATTATTCACCATGGAAAATTGCTGTTTGAAGGAAGAATAGATGAAATTCAATCAAAGGCCAACATTGTTCTCCAAGGAGATTTTTCAAAACTTCAACCTGTGGAAAATGAACTAAAAAAGATTGTCCAAGAGCAGGATACACACCACCTCACTCTTCCCGACTTGCCAGACCAAAAAATTGCCGACATTATCTTTTTACTTTCTAAGGCAAAAATTCCAATTTATCGTGTCGTTCGCAATCAAGAAAGCTTAGAAAATATTTTTTTGCATCTAACACAACAATAGGAACAAGGAGAAAATTATGTCAATTTTTCACTCTCTACACATCGAAATACTAAAATCCAAACGGACAAAATCATTTTTTATTGTCTTTTTCTTGATGATCATTGCCACTGTATGGAACCTTGCCTGTACTGTATCAGAAATCAGCAAGCATTCTGAGCTATGGATTCCTGGAAGTCTATTCAACAACCAAACAGTGGATGTATTGCTTTTGCCAATGGCCATCAGTGTCTTTGTGTCTAAACTTTGGGATATTGAACGCAGTGGCTCTACTTTTAAGCTGCTGCGCTCCAATGGTCAATCTCTCTCTTCTATTATTTTTGCAAAAATGGAGCTTGGCATCGGATTTTTATCCCTGCTCAGCCTCTTTGAAAATCTGATTATTTTAGTATTTGGTTATTTTAATCATATTTCTATTTCGACATTTGCATTTTTTATTGCCGTGATTGGAAAAATATTCAACATTGTTCTGCTCTTTATGATTTATCAAAGTATTGCTGTGCTTTTCAATAGCCGAGGAGTTTTACTTACTTTGGGAATTATTGGTGGATTTATTGGTATCTCTTTGAGTGCAAAAAGTTCCATGATCTTTAGTTTTCTCATCCCTTGGATTGGTGCTGCTGCACTCTCTCCCTATAAGTTCTCACTTCTCTCGTCTGAAACCAATAATATTTCTTACACCTATATTGCAGATGACCTCATCTTAATGAAGCTATCGCTCTATTTTGTATATATTATTCTTATGTTGCTTATTTCAAGAAGAATTTTTAAAAGAAAGGATGGTGAACAACCATGTCTCTAAACTATTTTATTGCAGAATGGAAAAAGGCAAAAAAAGCAGAAATTCTATTTAGCGGAGTCTGTCTACTATTTTTTGCCTCACTATTTGGTTTATTCACTTATTTTGCCAATCGCCAAGTTCTAATTGATGGACAACAAGCACAAGTACTCTGGGGACAACTTGTCTTTTTTTACAGCTTGCTATTTTTTCCTCCCATGGTCGCTATTATTGTTTCACTTATTTTTATGCCAGAATTTGAACGAAAAACTTTGGAAATGCTATTGGCAAACAATATCTCCAGATCAAAACTTCTACTTGGCAAAATTGCTATGGCCACATTTTTTGTTTGCTTGTTCCAATTTTTTATTCTTCTCATTTACATTGTAGCTGCAAAAATTTCTTCACTAGATAGTCAACTTTTGCTCTCTTTGCACATCAAATGGACGCTCTTTTCTATTGTTGGTGCACTTCCTGTGATTTCACTTCAGTGCTACTTTTGTATTCGCACAAAAAACTTTAGTAAGTGTGTGGCCACCTCTATTTTAGGTGCATTTGGAACAATGATTCTTCTATTTGTCAATGAAGATTTCCTTGTCATCTATCCCTACGCTCAACCATCCCTCGCTCTTCGCGCAAGAGCACTTGTTGACTACTCTTCCTTACAGTGGGGTATTCTGTTGATCATCTGCATTGTAGAGAGTGGACTATTTTTTATTCTTAGCCTGCGACAACTAAAATAATAGACAAAATAAAGGAGCTATAGCCGACAAAATATGTCCTCTATAGCTCCACCTATTCTAATTATTGAAATACTGATCTACACCATTGACAATTCCCTGTGCAAGTTCATCCTTATTCTCAATCAATTTCTTGGCATCCCCTACATTGTCCGCAAATCCAACCTCAACTAGAGTTGTCGGAATAGATGAATACCCAAAGATACGAAGTCTTGCCGAATTTGCACCAATATTAGGAATTCCTACACTTGATGAAATACTGCTACCCATAATCTCTGCCAATCGCTTAGATGCCGGCTGTGTCTGTGTCAATCCCAATGTTTTTGTATAACCACTCAATGTCGCCCCTGACATATAGTCATAATCACCTGGGTAAAAGCTGACTGTGCCACTAACTTTTCCCGATGCACTAGAATTGCTGTGCAAAGAAATCATAATGTCCGATGTCTCACTGGCAATAGCACCTCTGGTACCATTGGAAAGATTTTGATTTTCCTCAATTCTTCCCATTACCACACGATATCCCTTGGCCACTAACTTGTCTTTTGCCTTCACTGCAAGGCGGACAGTAAATTGTGGCTCAGTCTCTGAATGAGAATAAGCATCGGGCGTATCTCTTGATTGCACACCAATTCCAAATCCCTTACTGCCCACACTGGTTGTCTTCATTCCTGCAAGCACCTGTGCATCACTCATTGGATAGCTCTTTTCTGATTTCACAGTTTCAATTGCTGAATTTCCAAGTCCATGTCCTGCATCCAAAAAGACGGTATGCCCATTAAAATTCTTTGGCTCAAAGACATAGGCCTTGTACTCTGGTGCATTGCCTGCGGCATCCTTCCAAAGATATGGTCTATATTTTGAGTTCTGACTCAATGTATACTCATGCATTGACACCGCATCACTTGTATTATTGGTGTTCGTGCTATTATTTGTATTATTTGCCCCATTGGACTTTCCAAGATTTGCTCCTGGGCCACTCACCCCTGGACCTACTGCTCCGCTTGCACTGGCACCTGCCTTTTGCTGTAAATTAACGCCAGGTCCTCCCTTTGCATTGGACGAAATTACTGTTGCATTTGCCACACTTGTCATAGACAAGGCCATCAATAAACTTGCTGCTACGGCACTCACTCTCTTTGTTTTGTTCACGAATATCTCCTTTCTCAAATCACCTATGTGACAAAGAAATTATAGCACAAAACAAAGAAAAAACTTCTTACAACTCTCTAACAACTATGCTACTTTTATTCTACCTTTGCATAGATGTCATCATATAACTTCTTGCGTAAATTCTTAATATAATCCATTGCATTATCAACGGCCACATTTTCCTCCACGCTCTTATCTCTAGTCACTACCTCAATCACTCCGTCCTTTAGTCCTCTTGGGCTGACAATCACACGAATTGGTGCCGCAAGTAAATCTGCATCAGAGAACATTGAACCTGGACGAACATCACGGTCATCATAGAGTACTTCCACACCCTCTTTTTGTAACTGATGATAAAGTTTATCTGCCTCTTCCTTTGTCTGCTCATCATCCACACGCAAACAGCAAACTTCAACCTCCCAAGGTGCCACGGTAATTGGCCAAATTGGACCAAATTCATCATGTCTTGCCTCACAAATTGATGCAGCCAATCGACCAACACCGATGCCATAGCAACCCATAATTGGATACTGTTGCTCGCCATTCTCATCCAAATATTGCATATTCATCGATACGGTGTACTTATCCCCAAGCTGGAAGATGTTGCCGACTTCAATACCTCTTTTAATAATAATGCTCTTCTTGCCACAGCAAGGACAGATACTACCTTCCTTTACCTTCGCAATGTCGACAAATTCAACATCTCCAAGGTCTCTTGCAATATTGAAGTTTCTATAATGAAATCCTTCCTTATTCGCACCACAGACAAAGCCATCAATTCCCTTTAGAGAGAGATCGATGTAGACTGTCACATCACTTGAAATTCCCTTAGGTCCAATATATCCTGCAACAAGTGGTGCGTCCTCTGTAATCTCTGCTGGACGAATTTCTGTGCCAAGTAAATTGGTAAGCTTTGTCTCATTGACCTCGTAATCTCCACGGACAAAGGCAACCACATAAGAATCATCATCAGCTCTTTGGTAAACCACAGCCTTACAAGAATTCTCAATACTGCTCGTTAAAAATTGATTGACAGCCTCAATGGTCTTACAATCTGGCGTTTCAATAAGCTCTAACTCCTTTATTTCATTCTTGCTTACATTTTCTACCTTGTTTTCTGCCGCCTCCATATTGGCACGGTATCCGCACTCTGGACAAATAACAATGGAATCTTCTCCAGCATCAGCAAGAAGCATATACTCATGAGATAAGCTTCCACCCATCATTCCAGAATCAGAAGCTACGGTCACAACCTCTGGCACACCGGCCTTTTGGAAGATGCGAGTATAAGCCTTGAAAAAGTCATCATAGGTCTTTTCCAAATCCTTTTGATTTGTATGGAAGGAATAGGCATCACTCATGGTAAATTCGCGCACACGAATCATTCCCGCCCTAGGTCTTGCCTCATCTCGAAACTTTCTCTGCATCTGGTGTACAGTAAAAGGATATCTCGTATAGGACTGTCCATACTCACGCACAAGCTGTACTGCCGCCTCCTCATGAGTCATACCAAGTACAAGCTTTGCCTTGTTGCGATCTTGTATGCGCAATAGCTCATTGCCCACGCTCTCATATCTACCTGACTCCTCCCACAAATCTGCTGGAAGAACAAATGGAAAGAGAACTTCCTGTGAGCCAATCGAATCCAACTCACTATTGATAATTCTTTCAATTTTTTTTGTAATTCTTCTCATTGTTGGAAGTTCAGAATAAATACCACTACCCACATACTTAATATAGCCTCCACGCACCATCAATGCATGGCTTTCTACCACACAATCTGCTGGTCTTTCCTTAAATCGCAATCCCACTAAATTTGATACTTTCATTTTAACCTCTCCTTTTGTCTTAAATATAAAAAGCCCTAAGCAATATATCTCTACATTGCTTAGGGCGAATTATCCATCCGTGTTACCACCTAAATTCAGGCACTGCCTGCACTCATCGAAAGCTCTACATCTGTATTTACTCTCTGTCTCTGATAACGGTGACCTCCGTCAGGACTTTCGCAAGTGCGAACCCTCTCGCCTCACATTCATCCTGCTGCTCCCAGACCGGTTTCTGTAAATCTTTCTCAAGGTCTCTCAGCCATGAACCTCTCTCTGTGGATGCCAACTTACATACTCTTCTGTTCTTTGCATTTATCAGTAAGATATCACAAGCAAGAAATCTTGTCAACTGTAAGTTCGATATTTTTTTGACTTTATAAAACTTTTAGAAAGTAAACTTATCCTCAAAATAAGCTTTTAATTCTGAAATTGAAATTCTTACTTGTTCCATAGTGTCACGGTCACGAACGGTAACTGCATGATCTGTCTCCGAATCAAAATCATAGGTAATGCAAAATGGTGTTCCAATTTCATCCTGACGGCGATATCTCTTTCCAATATTTCCTCGATCATCAAATTCACAGTTGTAATACTTTGACAACTGTGCATAAACTTTTTCTGCACCCTCATTTAACTTCTTTGAAAGTGGCAAAATTCCAATCTTTACTGGAGCAATCGCTGGGTGGAAATGAAGTACCGTTCTGACATCTCCGCCCTCTAAAGTCTCCTCGTCATATGCTGCACACAAAAAGGCCAAGGTCACACGATCTGCACCAAGGGATGGCTCAATGACATATGGAATGTATCGCTCGTTGGTCTCATCGTCAAAATAAGTGAGATCTTGACCTGAAACCTCTTGATGTCTTCCAAGATCATAATCTGTTCGATCGGCAATTCCCCAGAGTTCACCCCAACCAAATGGGAATTTAAACTCGATATCCGTTGTCGCCTTACTGTAAAAGCTAAGCTCCTCCTTGTCATGATCACGAAGGCGAATCGTATTTTCCTTAATGCCCAGTGTCTCTAACCAATTCTTGCACTTACTTCTCCAGTATTCAAACCATTCAAGATCTGTGTCTGGCTTACAGAAGAATTCAAGCTCCATCTGCTCAAACTCTCTCGTTCTAAAAGTAAAGTTACCTGGTGTAATCTCATTTCTAAATGATTTACCAATCTGACCAATACCAAACGGGATTTTCTTTCTTGATGTTCTCTGTACATTTTTAAAGTTGACAAAGATACCCTGTGCAGTCTCTGGACGAAGATAGACAATGTTCTTTGCATCCTCTGTGACCCCTTGGAAGGTCTTAAACATCAAGTTAAACTCTCGAATATCTGTCCAGCTGTGTTTTCCACAAGATGGGCAGGAAATTTCCTTCTCCTCGATATACTTTTTCATTTCTTCTTTTGACCAAGCATCGACACTGCCTTCGAGTTCAATATCATTGGCTGCCATATATTCTTCAATCACCTTATCGGCACGAAATCTTTCATGACATTCCTTACAATCCATCAAAGGATCGGAAAAGCTTCCAAGATGGCCAGAAGCCACCCAAGTTTGTGGATTCATTAAGATGGCACAGTCCACACCTACATTATATGGGGATTCCTGAATAAATTTCTGCCACCAAGCTCTCTTTACATTGTTCTTTAACTCGACACCCAGATTTCCATAGTCCCAAGTGTTGGCAAGACCGCCATAAATTTCTGAACCTGGATAGACAAATCCCCTTGATTTTGCCAATGCAATAATTTTTTCCATTGTATATTCCATTACACCATTCTCCCTTACTTATTATTCACTACAATGTAGCTCATCTCGCCTTCGGTCACAACCTCTTTTTCCTCGTGATTCAATTGCTTTCCATCACTAGCCGCAGCCAAAATACTTCCCTGTGTGGTCACATCCGCTATTCCCTTGATCGCCACAACATTTGCTGATGAATTGATTTGACTAGTATCAATTCCGTCAAGCTGTCCTTGAGACTTGGCCTCTTCCAAGCTCATCACCTGTATGCTCTCTACCTTTACTGTATTGTCCTGACTAAATTTTGCAAAATCCAAAAATGTATTGGCATCTGTGTAGCTAAAGATCACTGAGGCATTGCCATCTTTGACCTGTGCACTGACTACCTTTACATTATTGGTATTTTTTTCTGTATTATATCTTTCTACTTCATGCTCTGCAAACTTCTTTAATCCTTCGCTCGTATACTTTCCATCTTCAACGGGCTCTACAATTGCACTCTCAATACTCTTGTCATTTTTAACATAAATTCCACTTCTCTGTGGCACATAACTTGACTTTCCTCCAGTCGTGCAAGCTGAAAGTGCCATTGCCACCAAAAGAACTACACCCCAATTTCTTTTCTTCATTGTCCTATCTCTCACTATTTTTTCTACTGCCTAACTTCTATAGTATACAGTGCACATCGCCTAAATTCAAGGACGAATGCCTCGAAGAATCTCAAGAGAATTCATTTTTCGATCAATAAAACGATGCATAGATTGATCCACCGCCCCAGCTAGTTCTTCAAAAACCTCTGATTTTAGTGTAAAGCGGTACAATTTTTCAATTGGTGTTGTCAAAATAAAATTCCATGCATAGCGACAAGCATCACTTACATTTCCCACTGGCTTTGGATCATATTCCCCATGAATGGCCATAATGCGAAGTTCAAAGACTCTGCGAACCAACTCCTTAGGGATGGCTGGCTTTGTCAATGCAACCAAGGCAACATATAAAAGTTTATCCATTTCTGGATCAATCAGTGCCTCTCTTGCGTAGTAATTGGCCAACTCAAAAAAATACATCCCATAGCAAGTATTTTCAATGTCTGTGACAATCTCCTCAAAATAATTCAAGATTTGGGCATTTTTTAGTGTATAGCTATCTCTTCCCTGATACAATTCAAAATGTCCATAACAAAATTGACGAATCCCCAAAAAGCGATTATTTTGCCGTCTAGCTCCACGGACAAATGCACCAATTTTTCCATTTTCTCTTGTCAAAATGGTGATGCGCCGATCATAATCTTTGACAGGTATGTTTTGAATGATCATCCCCGTCACTTCAACAATATCTTGCATTAGATATCCTTTGGATTATATCCGAAATTTTTCATCTGAATGTCTGAGTCTCTCCACTCCTTGCGAACTTTCACCCAGAGCTTTAAATTGACCTGTCCTTCCATCATATCTTCAATGTCTTTTCTTGCTGCAGTGCCAATGCGTTTTAACATCGCACCGCCTTTTCCAATGACAATGCCTTTGTGTGAGTCTCTCTCACAAACGATGGTTGCCTCAATATCCGTGAGGCCTCCCTTTCTCGTGCTCATCTTGTCAATCTCGACTGCAATGCCATGAGGAATCTCATCTTTGAGCAGGCGAAGGGCCTTCTCTCGAATCAACTCTGCTGCAATTTGTCGCATTGGCTGATCTGTCACTGTATCCTCATCATAGTAGAGTGGACCTTCTGGAAGATATTGATAGAGGACTTTGAGTAATTCACCCGTATTTACCCCCTTTAGAGCGGACACAGGGACAATCTCTGTAAAGTCTCTTAACTTAGAAAACTTTTCCATAATCAAGAGCACTTCGTCTTGATTTTTAAGGGCATCCATCTTATTAATAGCCAAAATGACAGGCTTTTTTATTTCAGATAGCACCTCCAAGATATGCTGTTCCCCAGCACCAATATAATCCGATGCTTCCACAAGCCACAAAATAACATCGACATCCTTTAGCGTGCGCTCAGCCACATTGACCATATATTCACCAAGTTTATTTTTTGCCTTGTGAATTCCTGGTGTATCGAGGAAAATAATCTGCCCTCGCTCATCAGTATAGACAGTTTGAATCTTATTTCTCGTTGTCTGTGGCTTATTTGATGTGATGGCAATTTTTTGACCAATGATGTGGTTCATCAAGGTTGACTTCCCCACATTTGGTCGACCAATGAGTGCCACAAATCCTGATTTTGTCATGTATTCCCCCTAATCGTTAAACAGTGCCTCTACTTCTGTAAAAGCCTCCTTATTCGCCAAAATTAATCCCGCATTGCCCACAGCAGTCTTTGCCCCATCAGATAAAACTGCCTCTAAAAGTGGAGCCAGTGTACGGATATCTTCCACCTTACAATTTAAAATTTCATTTCTTTCTCTTTGCAAGTCTTCATCACTAACCCCTGTGTAATATGCCGACAGTGCTAAAAGCCCTGCACTCAATGGTGTCAATGGCGTATCCAATTCACTAATCGCACCGATTACTGCCTTTGTCATTTCTCTCTCATTCGCCGTATAATTTTTTACATAATCAACAATACCATCATAGACCGCATCCGTCTCCATTAGTTTTGGATCACGATAAGATGTAAAACCTGCATTTCCTGTTCTTCCAAACACGGCCATACAACCATAAGCACCGCCCTGCACACGAATATGATTCCACAAATAGTCATAGCTAAGAAGTACCTTTAAAATCTTTAATACACCTGTGTACTGAAATCCATGATTTTTAAAATTACCATATCTAGCTACATAATTGACCATTGATGCACTGGTAAAGGCTTCTCTCTTGATTGAAGGAACAAATACAAAGCCTTCGCTGCGTTTCGCTGTCGTTTCTAAGGCATCGACAAATAGATTGACATTTTCTTCAACTTTTTGATAGCCCTCTCCATCACAAATCACATCTAAAAGTAAGTTGTCACGAGTAAAGAGACGCTCTGTCAGACTCACCAATACTTTGACAAGTTGGTCTGCCTTCTCATCAAAGTTTGCTGTCAAATCTTCAAGGAAACGATAGTAAGTAATTCCCCTCGTCGCATCAGCAAAGTAACTGTCCTTTGAAATATCTGCTCCCGCCCTCGTCAATGCAGTAATATGACCAGCAGAAAGTAATCTTGACTTTGTCCTTGCCTTTACTTCCAATGCAATGTCCTTTAGGCGCTTTTTATCTCCTAATTTTGAATGCAATGCAATTTCCTTGGCCATTGAAAATGCCCAACCAATCTTGTCATAGAGCACTTTGACATTGATGCCAAAGGTATATTTTGCCCTCTTTACATCCTCCATGATCGGATAGCTGTCCACATTAAATCCAAGACCACCACTATTGAGATTAATATTTGTTGAAAGGTTAGCATAGCTATATTCCTTAGTATCAATATATCCAAGAACTTCCTTTAAAAATCCAAGATACGGCAGTTCCTCCTTTTCCACAAAGTCTGCACCAAAGACCATACGAATATAGGCAATGCCCGTGGTAAAGATATCGCTGTGAATTGCCGAAATCTCTCCCATTTTCTTTTTCTCCCAGATCAGCTTTTCTGCTTCCCTTCCAATCTCCTCTCTTCGTAACATTGGAATTTTTTCCATATCTTCTTTGCTCGATGGCTCCGCCTGATAGATCTTTAATTCCTTTGTCTCTCGAACAATCCTTTCAATTTCCTCTTTTGAAAGACCAGCCTTTATGGCCGCCAATTTATCTGCAAGTTTCTTTTCATTTTGTGCATCGAGATTTTTTACTGGATGAAGGATAATCACTGCCTCATATGGATTCTCAAGCAGTAAATCCTTGATTAACTTCTCAAAATAATCAGTGTCCACTTCTTTTTTCAACTGGTCAAAAATTTCCTGAAAACGCAAGTGCATACATGGATCTGCATCATAGAGCCAGCTATTAAATGTCTCCAGCCCATACAAAAGTCCCTTTGGATAGGAACCAAAATCAGCCTCTCTTGCCTTAAATTCTGCCATATTAATGGCCGCCCTTAAGACCTCCTTGTCAAGACCCTCGCCTGCAAGCTTTCTCAAGGCATCCTTGACAATATACAAAAACTCATCCTTCTCTTCTTCCCTCGCATTTTTGGCAATCACAGAAAAATAAGGTTCCTTAATTCCATATTCATATCCACCCAAAATATCTTCACCAATCCCTGCCTCAATCAAAGCTTCTCGAAGTGGTGCCCCAGGCATATCTAAAAGCACATAGGAAAGAGTCTGCATTGCAACCATTTTTACTGGATCAAGCTCCCCACCCACCACGGTGTGCACAGAAAGATAAGTTGACTTTTGCTCATTTTCTGCCTCAGAAATTGGATAGTCAAAGTGAACTTCCCTTGGACTTGTCCAAGGCTTTGGTGTAGGAACAGCAGAATCAATAAAAAGATAGTCAAATTCTGATAAATATTCCCGATCTAACCACTCCAATTTTTCTGCCATATCCATATCCCCATAAAAGTAGATAAAAGAATTCGATGGATGATAATATCTTCGATGAAAATCTAAGTAATCCTCATAGGTCAAGTCAGGAATACACTCGGGATCTCCTCCTGATTCCTCTCCATAAGTATGCCCCTCAAATAGAGTTTTTGAAACCGATCTTTCTAAAATTCCATCTGCTGAGGAATATACTCCTTTCATTTCATTGTACACCACACCATTATAAATTAAATCAGATTCTGGACTTTCCATCTCAAAGTGCCAGCCCTCTTGGCGAAAAATCTTTTCTTCTCTGTAGATATTTGGATGAAATACAGCATCCAAATATACATCACACAAATTTTGAAAATCTTTGTCATTACAACTGGCCACTGGATAGAGTGTCTTATCTGGATAGGTCATTGCATTGAGAAATGTATTTAATGATCCCTTTACCAGTTCTACAAATGGATCTTTACTCGGAAATTTCTTTGACCCACAGAGCACAGTGTGCTCCACAATATGAGCCACGCCTGTAGAATCTGTCGGTGGTGTTCGAAAACCAATGGTAAAAACCTTATTTTTATCATCTGCAAGAATCAAAAGAATTCTCGCCTTCGTCTTTTTATGTTCCATAATGACGGCTGTCGTGGAGAGCTCCTCAATCTTGCTCTGCTCGATGAAGTGATACGCCTCTAATTGTTTTAATTTTTCTATCTGTCTTTGCATTACATATACCCCATAAATTTATCTTTTAATATTGCTAAAGTCTCTCTCATTGCAAAGTGCAAGTACAGCCAAACATCGCATTTAGCACTAATGCCATAAAACTCCCTGTATTCTGCCTTTCTTGCAAGTCCCATTGCTCGAAACAGATGGAAATCACTAGTCAAAATTCCAATACGCTTTGGCTTTTCCTCAGCAACTAACACAGGTCCTACATTATCTCCCAAGTTTCCATTCATTGTTCCCAAGTTATCTTGAATATTTTTCTCAATCAATGCCTTGCTATACCAAATATTTTGATGTGTATTTCTCGATTGTAATTCCACCAAGAGGCGATCCTTTCGCACTCCCTCTTCGATTAAATATTCTGCCATTCCCTCAGCTTCCGTGCAAGGCTCATCTTCTCCTCGTCCTCCAGAAAGTACAAAATAGGTATCTTGATTGTCCCTTGCATAATCAACAACCATATCCAATCTCTCTCTCAATGCCTTTGATGGAGTCCCATTTTCTTTGATTCTTCCGCCCAGAACAATAACATAATCCAGTCCCGGTTCAACTTTTTTGCTCGCCTCTACAACAACCAAAAATTGAATGACCAAAATGACGATTGCCCATACAATCAAAATTACTGATGTTGTCACTTGAAAACGCAATGCCCATCTTGTGGGATGTTGCTGTGCATAGCGCAATCCAAATCCAGTCAAAGCAAAAAAGACAGCGGCAAGAAACCATAAATAGTCCTGCGACACACCAATCCCCGTATATATGCACAAAAATATAAAATATACAAAACTGATTGCCGACACTATCCAAGATCCAATGACCACTGTCTATCCTCCACTATTTGCTCTTTACTCGAATCAAATCGCCTGCTTGTGCGAATTGACCACCAATATCTACTCGCAATTTTTGCTGTGGATGCGGTGCACTCTCCTGTGCATTGCCCTCCATATCAAAAATTCCCTTTACTGTAATCAATTGATTGTCACCATTTTTTTTCATCACTTCGATGACATCACCCACACTAAATTTATTCTTTTGCTCTATGTATATTTCGCCCTGGTCATCCACCTTTTCAATCGTTCCCAGATAAATATAGTTTTTTACATAGGTATTGTTGTCATAAATTTGTGCATCCTGATCTGGCTTTCCAAAGAAAAACCCCGTTGTAAATTCTCGATAGGTACATTTTCCTATTTCTTCCTTATACCACTCCAAATTTTCCTGATATTTCTTTGGGCTCTCCAAATAGTCATCGATTGCCTTTCGGTAAGTTCTAGCTACTGTTGCTACATAGAGAGCTGTCTTCATTCTTCCCTCAATCTTAAAGCTGTCAATTCCTGCATCAATTAACTCCGGGATATGTTCAATCATACACAAATCTTTTGAATTAAAGATATAGGTTCCTCTCTCATCTTCATAGACTGGCATATACTCACCAGGTCTAGTCTCTTCCACCAAAGAGTACTTCCAGCGACAAGGATGAGTGCAAGCCCCTCGGTTGGCATCTCTGCCTGTAAAATAATTGCTGAGCAAACAGCGCCCTGAATAGGACATACACATTGCTCCATGGACAAAGGTTTCAATCTCCATCTTTTCAGGAATATTCTTTCGAATATTCTTAATTTCCTCTAATGAAAGTTCCCTCGCTGTCACACAGCGCACGGCTCCCTGTGCCCACCAAAAATTATATGTCGCATAATTGGTGTTATTGGCCTGTGTGCTCACATGTAAATCAACACCTGGAAGCTCCTCTTTGGCAATCATAAACATTCCAGGGTCAGAAATAATCACTGCATCTGGGGCAATCTCTTTTAGCTCTCTAAAGTATTCCCTTGCCCCATCCAAGTCATCATTATGTGCAAGAATATTTGCCGTAATATAGACTTTTTTTCCTCTTTCATGGGCATAGGCTATACCTTCCTTCATATCTTCCTTTGAAAAATTCTTTGCCTTTGCACGAAGCCCAAAAGCTTCACCGCCAATATAGACCGCATCTGCACCATAGTCTATCGCTGTCTTTAATACATCCAAGCTACCTGCCGGAATCAATAATTCTAATTCTCTCATCTCATCTCCAAACTTCATCGTGCCATACACTGAGCGAAACACCGTCACCCACTTCTAAAATACTTGTTGTCCAATGCTCATCATGCGTCAGTGCATATAAATAATCTCGCATTCTTGTGTGAATACTTCTCGGTCGCCTACTAATGCCAAATCTTGACTCTGCTACTGTCCCATCCTGCAACACATTGTCAGAAAATAAAATTCCACCATCCGACAATAACAGGCGAATCATTGGCAACCAAATAAAATATTGTGCCTTCGCTGCATCCATAAAAATGAAATCATACTTTTCTTTCTTATTTACCAAATCTGCCAAAACTTCTGCGGCATCACCAGTTAAGAAATGAATTTGTTTTTCTTTCCCTGCTGCCAAAAAGTTAGATTTTGCGATAGGAATGCGCTTTTCATATTTCTCAATCGTTGTAATTTGTGCCTTGCAAGATTCTGCCATCACAATGGCAGAATAGCCAACCGCTGTCCCTACTTCCAAAATCGTTTTCGGCCTTTTCATTGTAAGCACAGTCTTTAAAAAACTCTCTGTATCTCGTCGAATAATGGGCACTTCATCTTCTAGAGCTCTTTCTCGGATAGTCTCACAAATATCTGAATTGTAACGAACTAGGCTCTCTAAGTACTCTCTCACTCTGCTTTGACTCATGGCTACTTATTTCCTTTTTGGAGAATGTCTAAAATTTCTCTTGATGTCTGTGATGTATTTAACTCATACTTCCCAGGCTTGATGCTCACCTTAAAAAATTTCGCCTGCATAACAAAGCTCACTCTATCTCGAATTAATCCCTGTGACTTTAATTGCCCTGCCACCTCTTGAACACTTGCCTCATCTGGAATCTGCACTTCAATGTTCTGTCCTGGCTTGTCTTCCACTGCTGGAGTGTAGAACAAATTGTGACCAAAACTATAAGCCCAAGTTACACAGCGCAGCATAATCAAAGCCAACACAACATAGACAACTGCCCTTGTCGAAATACCAAAAATTGTTCCTGTCAATTTGACTTCTTTTCTATCACCTTTTGCCATCGTTCACCTCTACACTACACTTCCATAATAATTGGCAAAATGACAGGATTTCTCTTCATTCGCTTCCACAAAAAATCACTGAGTGCATCTCGAATGACATTCTTCATCTTTGACCAATCCATCTGTCTTGCATCCAAGCAATCATCCACTGCTGATCGAACCACCTCTGTGGCCTCTTCAATCAGTTGCTCAGACTCTCTCACATAGACAAATCCTCTTGTTACAATATCTGGACCAGAAAGTAGGCGATTGCTTCCTCTTTCCAGTGACAGTGCAATGATAATAATTCCATTTTGTGCCAAATTCTGTCGATCTCGCAAGACAATATTTCCCACATCACCGACACCAAGGCCATCGACATAAATGCCACCCGCATCCACATGTCCACTGACCTTAAATACTTGATCAGATACCTCCAGTACATCTCCTGATGAGACAATCGCAACATTTTCTTTTGGGATTCCCATACTCTCTGCAATGGATTTATTTGCCATTCGATGTCGATACTCACCATGAATTGGCATAGCATACTTTGGCTTTAAGAGAGAATACATCAACTTAATTTCCTCTTGGCAGGCATGCCCAGAAACATGAGTATCCTGTAAAATGACCTCTGCTCCCTTCATTGCCAATTCATTGACTACTTTAGCCACCGCCTTTTCATTTCCTGGAATTGGAGTTGAGCTCATAATGACAACATCATCGGGCATAATGCTCACCTTTCGGTGAACAGACGATGCCATTCTCGATAAGGCCGCCATACTCTCACCCTGACTTCCTGTGGTAATCAAAACAGTCTTTTCTGGTGGATAATCCTTTAGTCGATCAATGTCAATCAATGTTCCCTCTGGAATCTTGATATAGCCAAGTTCATCAGCTGCCCCAATAATGGTCACCATACTTCTTCCCTCGACCACTACTTTTCTGCCATATTTATATGCTGTGTTAATAATCTGCTGTACTCGATCGACATTGGATGCAAAAGTGGCAACGAGGATTCGGTTATTTTTGTGTTCTGAAAAAATCATGTCAAATGTCTTGCCAACCGTTCTTTCTGACATTGTAAATCCAGCCTTCATTGCATTGGTAGACTCACACATCATCATCAAGCAACCTTCCTTGCCAATCTCAGCCATGCGCTGTAAATCTGCTGGCTCGCCAAACACTGGCGTGTAATCTATCTTAAAATCACCTGTGTGGAAGATTGTTCCTGCAGGTGTAAAAATTGCAAGTGCCGATGCATCTGCAATCGAGTGATTTGTCTTAATAAATTCCACCTTAAAATCACCGAGAGAAACCGTTTGACCATGCTTTACGACATGGAGCTTGCTGGTCTTGTCGATGCCATGTTCCTTTAATTTCTTTTCGATCAAAGCCAATGTCAATCTCGTACCATATACTGGGACATTTAACTTTTTCAAAATATAGGGAATAGCACCAATATGATCCTCATGTCCATGAGTGATGACAAAACCCTTAACCTTTGAAAAGTTATTGACCAAATAGGAAACATCAGGAATAACCAGGTCAATCCCCAGCATATCCTCATCTGGAAAGGCCAGTCCACAATCGACTACAATAATGCTCTCCCCATACTCAAATGCCGTAATATTCATACCGATTTGTTCAAGTCCCCCAAGTGGAATGACCTTTACTGTCTTTTTATTATTTCCCTTCTTTCTCGGCGTTCTCACTTTTTCCTTGATAACTTCTACTACCGCTTTTCCCTCTTCAACTTGAGCTTTTGCCTGCCTTGGTCTTCTTGTCTTTGGCTTTGCTATGCCCTCTTGATCCTTCGTGGCTCTTATTGCTGGTTTTACCACCTTTTCTCCTGGGGCTTTCTTTTGATAGGTCCTTTTTACTACCTTTTTTCCTGTCTTTTCTACACTCTGTTCTGTAATACTTTGGCTCTTTTCCTTGAGCTTTTGTATTGCCTTGAGCGGATTCATCTCCGAACTACTCAATATCATTCCTCCTTAAAATGTTAATTCTGTATTCGTATCGTCAATCAATTCTGAAAATATTTGAAACATATTTTCTAATTCAGCATCATCCTCAACAAATGTATACACGGCTTCTTGGTCTGATTGACTTGAACCATCCTTTAAGACATAGCATTCCCCATCTTCTTCTTCTGATGCATCAGTCACCAACAAATAATTGACTCCCGCAAACTTTGTTTCCTCCAAGACATAGAGTGCAATCTCCTCCCCCTCCTCATCCTGTACATAAATAATGTTCTCTTCCATTCCTTCCTCCATCATATCTATTTATCATAGGTAATTTTCCATATATTCTTTCAAGATCAATGATGCTGCCACCTGATCGATATATTTTTTTCTATCCTCTTTTTTCACTCCACTATCTGCCAGAATCTGATCGGCCTCCACGGTAGTCAGTCGTTCATCCTGCCATACAATCTCTAGGCCTGTGCGTCTTTCTAACATCGCCTTAAAAATTTCACATTGCTCGACACGCTCTCCTGCTGTATCATCCATATTGAGTGGTCGACCAAGCACTATTCGTTCAATATGATACTCCTGAATGAGAGCCTCCAACCTTGCACAAGTCTTTCTCAATTTGTTTTCTTCTTTTCTTACAATTGTTTCCACTGGCTGTGCGGTCATTCCCAATACATCACTAATTGCAACACCCACGGTCTTTGAACCATAATCCAGTCCCATAATTCTCATTTATTCCCTCACTCGATCTTTTATTGCAAACAACAATAAGACCAGTTGGGCCAGTGCCCAACTGATCCAATGTAGCGAAGACTGTACTATTTTGTCAACTTGTTATCAATATACACGCTCAACAGCTCCTCCAAGATTTCATCACGCTCAACCTTCATAATTAAGCTTCTTGCACTGTTAAAACTTGTAATATAGGTTGGATCTCCAGACATCACATAGCCCACGATCTGATTGATTGGATTATATCCCTTCTCCATCATCGCATCATATACAAGCTTTAATACCTCACTAACCTCTGGTTTATTCTCCTGTACAGCTTCAAAAAATTGTGTACTACTATGATCACTCATCTCTTCACGCCCTTTCTTTTTCACTATTTTAAACGAATTATCGCCATTGTGCAATAGCGTTTTTTTCTATCAACATCACTTCAGAAGTTAAAAAGGAAGAAATTTTTCCACATACTAAGCTGTTTTTTGTTAAATTCTCTCCTTTCACCGCAACTTTAAGATATTCCTTGGTATGACCAATCATATACTTTTTTCCCTCAATTTCCACTTCTTCCTCTAAAAGTACCCATTCTTCTCGTCCAAGATGAGCTTGACGAAACTGTTTTGACATCTCCTCATTGAGCTTAGCTAACTTCAATGCCCTCTCCGATTTTTCCTTTTGTGTCAATTGATTTTTCATCTGTGCTGCCTTTGTACCCTCTCGCACAGAGTAGGGAAAGATATGCATCTCAAAAAATCCTATTTCCTTTACAAAATCATAACTTTCTTGAAAGGTCTTTTCTGTCTCCCCTGGAAATCCGACAATAATGTCCGTTGTGATGGCCGCAAGTGGATAGAATTTTCGAATAATCTCCACTCCAGCTCGAAATTCCTCAGCAGAATACTTTCGGTTCATTCTCTGCAAGGTGTCATCACTTCCACTTTGCAAACTGAGATGAAAATGTGGACAAAATTGTTCAACCTCTTTTAAGCCACAAATAAACTCTTCCGTAATAATCCTTGGTTCAAGCGAACCAATGCGAATCCTTTCCACACCTTTCACTCTTCCAATCGCCTGAATGAGAGATAATAAATCCCCTATCGGCTCTCCTTGTGGAAAGTCAAAGCCATAGGAAGTCAAATGGATCCCTGTGAGCACCATCTCTTTGTAACCTTTTTTACTCAACTGCTCCACTTCCCTCAGGATGTCTTCACTCTTTCTACTGCGCACTCTTCCTCTAGTAAATGGAATAATGCAATAACTACAAAATTGATTACAACCATCTTGAATTTTAATAAACGCCCTTGTGTGATCACTAATTTCACTGACAAATAAATTTTCAAACTCATTCGTTGCATTGATATCAATTAAATATTCTGGGTTTTTTTCACTCAGGTACTCATCAATAATTTGTACAATATCTTTCTTCACATTATTTCCAATAATGATATCTACCTTTTCATCCTTCTTTACCTTTTCGGCATCGGCCTGAACAT
Source organism: Lachnospiraceae bacterium oral taxon 096 (assembly GCA_018141845.1). Lineage (NCBI taxonomy): Bacteria > Bacillati > Bacillota > Clostridia > Lachnospirales > Lachnospiraceae > Lachnospiraceae bacterium oral taxon 096. The sequence continues at coordinate 233,535 of CP073340.1, forward strand.
AGCAACCTGCTGCAACAACAATGGCATCTGGATTTATTTTTTTTGCTCGGTGCAACATCTGTCTTGATTTTTTATCTGCAACATTGGTGACCGAACAAGTATTAATCACATAGACATCTGCACAATCTTCAAAATCTACAATCGTATATCCCGCTGCCTTCATCATTTCTTGCATTGCCTCTGTCTCATAGGTATTGACCTTGCATCCTAGAGTGTGAAATGCTACTCTTCTCATAAAAACTCCTTCATTTTCTATTGACTTTGTGCCCTTTTCTTTGTACGATAGAGATGAATTTAATATTAGCCACAAGGAGGCATTTAAAATGAAAACTATTCGTATTTCACTTAATTCAATCGATAAGGTAAAGTCTTTTGTAAATACTCTTTCTAAGTTCGATACTGACTTCGATCTTGTATCTGGAAGATATGTTATCGACGCAAAGTCCATCATGGGTATTTTCAGCCTTGACTTATCAAAGCCAATCGACCTCAACATTCATGCTGAGAATGACGCCGAGGAAATTTTACAGGCACTTAGCCCATACATCGTACAGTAAGTGTTTTACTGTCAGGAACCTCTTGGAGGTTCCTTTTTTATTTTATCGATTGATCTTACAAAGCACACGCTCTTTTGTAGCAATGGCTTCTTCTACAAGGGCATCAATCTTTTCGCTCAGTTTTTCTTCTGATTGATGAATGTGATCTAGGTCTGGCTTTGTCACAGGATGCTTAGCTACAAAAATTGTACAGCAATCTTCATATGGCTGAATGGAAGTTTCATAGCTACCAATTTTTTCTGCAATTTCTACAATCTCTTGTTTGTCAAAACCAATGAGTGGTCGAAATACTGGCATTGTGCAGACTTCATTGGTCGTCACTAGAGATTGCACGGTTTGGCTGGCCACCTGCCCAATGCTCTCGCCTGTAATCAATGCCATGTCTTGATTGCTTCTGCCAATTCTCTCTGCAATTTTCATCATATATCTTCTCATAATGATGGTCAACTCCTCGTGCGGGCAATTCTCATAGATGTAGAGCTGAATATCAGTAAAGTTGACAATGTGCAAATTAATGGGACCTGCATATTGCGAAACAATCTGTGCCAAATCGATTACCTTTTGCTTTGCCCTCTCCGAAGTATATGGCGGTGCATGAAAATATACGGCCTCCACCGTCACTCCTCTTTTTGCAATCATATATCCAGCTACTGGGGAGTCGATTCCACCAGAAAGTAAGAGCATTGCTCGTCCATTTGTTCCAATGGGCATACCACCAGGTCCAGGAATGGAAAGTGAATAGATATTAATATAGCGGCGAATTTCCACCTTCAACAACACATCTGGTTTTCTCACATCAACTCTAATCTCTGGAAAAGCATTCAAAATAGCCTCCCCAAGATCTGCATTGATTGTCTCTGATGTGCCAGGGTAATTTTTATCCGCACGGCAAGTATCTACCTTAAATGTGATTTTTTTATTTTCATAGACCTTATCCATATATTCGACAACGGCCTTCTTTAAATTTTCAAAATCTTTGTCCTCAATGCGAACCATTGGACAAACCGCCACAATACCAAATACTTTTGTGAGAGCAGAAATCACCTCGTCCTCATCATAATCTTTGTCGGCATCGACATAGATTCGACCAAGTTCTTTAGAAACAACAAATTCCCCCTCCACTGCTGTGAGTGCAATGCGAATCTGCTTCATCAAAGCATCCTCAAATAAATAGCGATTCTTTCCTTTGACACCAATCTCTCCATACTTTACCAAAAACGACTTATATCTCATAAACTTCCCCTACTCTTATTTTCTTGTAAATCTTCTCAACATTGGCAATAATTCCTTCAATGTCTCTAAAAAGTAATCCGCCTCTTCCAATGTATTTTCACTGCACAAAGAAATGCGCACTGTGGAATCAAGAAACTCATCTTCTAATCCAATTCCCTTTAATGTGCCAGAAATTCCTGGATGATTTGATGAACACGCCGACCCACTGGATACGTAAATTTCTCTGTCTTCTAGTGCGTGCAATAAAACTTCTGCACGTACCCCCTGCACAGATACACTAAGAATATGTGGTGCACTCTGTGTGCCACGAAAAGAATTGAGGTGAATTCCTTCCATTTTCTCTAATTGATCCATTAAGTAATCTTTGATTGCGATCATCTTTTCTATCTTCTCATCAAAATGTTCATAGGCCAACCTTGCGGCCTCTCCCATCCCTGCAATCCCAGGAACATTGATCGTTCCACTTCGCATTCCTCTTTGCTGTCCACCACCAAATAAAATGGGATTTACTTTTGCATCCTTTTGAATGTATAAAAATCCCACTCCCTTTGGTCCATGCAACTTATGTCCACTCACACTCATCAAATCAATGCCTTGTTTTTTCGGTTGAATTTTATATTTTCCATAGCCTTGAATAGCATCAACATGATAGAGACAATCTGGATTTTTTTCATGTACAATTTTTGCAATCTCCTCCACTGGTTCAACTGCACCAACTTCATTGTTGACATACATCGTCGATACAATAATTGTATCCTCTCGAATTGCATTTTTTAATTCCTCAAGGCAAATATGCCCTGCTCTGTCGACAGGAAGAATGGTCACCTCAAATCCAAGCTCTACTAGTTTTCCTAGAGGCTCATACACCGCAGGATGCTCAATGGCTGTACTAATAATATGCTTTCCCCTTCTTTGATTGGCCAATGCTCCTCCAATCAATGCAATATTATTGGACTCGGTTCCTCCCGAAGTAAATAGAATTTCCTTTTCCTCCACTTTCAAGGTCTTTGCAATCATCCTTGTCGCTTCTTTTACATATTTTTCTGCAGCTACCCCCATCATATGTTTTGCTGATGGATTGCCATAGTCCTCTCGCATTGTCTTGATCATTACTTCTATTACACTATCTGCTACCTTTGTGGATGCAGAATTATCAAAATATACTCTCATCATCATCCTCTTATTTATTTGTGATAGGGCTCGTGATTTCGAATTCGATAACTGCGATAAATTTGCTCACTCAAAATCACTCTCATCAGTTGGTGCGGAAATGTCATCAGTGAAAAACTCAATTTTTCATCTGCCCGTGAAAGAACTTTGCTAGAAAGTCCTAAGGAACCTCCGATAACAAAATATAGGTTTCCTCTACTCCTTGTCTCAAGTTCAGACATTTTCTTTGCCAAATCTTCAGAAGAAATTTGTCCTCCCTCAATAGCTAAGGCAATCACATAGGCTTTCTCCTTTATCTTTCCCAGAATGCGCTCTCCCTCAATTTCTTTAATCTTTTCTTCTTCTAGCTCAGAGGCATTTTGTGGCGTCTTCTCGTCCTTGACTTCTATAATTTCATATTTGCAATACCTAGATAGACGCTTTTTGTACTCTCCTATCGCATCCACAAAAAATTTTTCCTTTATACTGCCCACAGCCACTACATAAATATTCATTCTTCCTCACAATTTGAAAAAGGCTATGCCCAGAGCTTCACTGAGCGATAGCCTAATTTTTATGCTTTAAAATAATATCCGACGCCCCATTTAGTATGCACATACTTTGGATCACTTGGTGATGGCTCCACTTTCTCTCGCAATCTTCTCACATGAACATCTACGGTTCTGACATCTCCTGCCTCACTAACTTTTCCTCCCCACACAAGATTTAGTAGCTTTTCTCTACTAAATACCTTATTGGGATTGGTCGCAAGTAATTCTAAGATATCAAATTCCTTTGCTGTCAAGTTAATCTCCTTCTCACCAACAAAGACTCTTCGGCTGTCCACATCAAGCTTTAAATCTCCCGCTGTGACCACCTTGACCTCTTCCTTGACCTTCTTCCCGCTCTTATTTCTTCGAAAGATGGCCTTCATCCTCGCCTTGACTTCTAGAATATTAAATGGTTTTGTGATATAGTCGTCTGCACCATACTCCAAACCTAAAATTTTGTCCATGTCCTCGCCCTTGGCTGTGAGCATAATGATTGGTACCTCTGAAAATTCTCGAATGGTTTGGCAAACTTGAAATCCATCCATCTTTGGAAGCATCACATCTAAGAGTATAATATCATACTCCGATTGCTTCGCCAACTCCACCGCCTCCTCTCCATCATAGGCCGTATCCACTTGCATACCATCTTGTTCCAATGCAAAGCGAATCCCTTTTACAATCAATTTTTCATCATCAACAACCAATACTCTGGTCATGGTCTCTACCCCTTATCTACTTCTTATTTTTACGATACCGTAATTTGATCTTTTATCTTTTCAAAAGCTCCCTTCTTTAATCCAGGTACCTTTTGAATATCCTCAATCTTTTGAAATTCTCCGTTCGCACCCCTATAGTTTAAAATATCCTCGGCCTTTTTTTGACCTATCCCCTTTAATTGCATAAGCTCTTCTTTTGTTGCTGTATTAATATTTACCTTGCCACCATCTGATGCCTCAACTTTTTGTGCCGTTGTCTGTTCTGGGGACTGCTCATTTTCTCCAACTTTTGGAATATAGATCTGTTGCCCATCCTCCAAAAGCTTAGCCAAGTTGACCTTTTCTTTGGCTGCTTCTGGCGAAAATCCTCCCGCACTCTCCACCGCATCTTTAATTCTAGCTCCCGGCTCAAGTGCATAGACATCACTTTTTTGCACAGCTCCACAAATATAGACATAAATCAATTCTTTTGTTGTCTCCACAGGGCTCGTCGGTTGAGAACTTTCCACCTGAACCTCTTGTTGCACACCTGTCGTACTCTCATACTCAATCTTTTCGCCATCAAAATGATGACAGCCTACAAACAAAAGAGCCAAACAAACGATCCCTACTATCCTTTTTTTCATATCGGTCTCCTTAATTATAAAGAAACCAATCCAGTCTCAATTCTTTATTATACAGAATTTAACAAACTAAATCAATAGATTTATCATACCCAAAACAAGCCCAATCACTGCACCTAAATTTACAATGACATCCAATTCCTTCTTCATCACAGTGAGAACCAAGCTTTCAAGTTCATTCACATCCATCGCATTGATTTTTTCTTCAATAATTGACCTTAAATCAAATTTACTGCCAAATTTTTCCATGGCTGCCTTTACAGCCTTCTCATAAGTCGCTCTCAACACCTCTTCTAATTTTTCTTTTCCAATTCCTGCACTTTCTAATGCCTCAAGAATGCTAATATTTTCCCATTCCACTATCTTTTTTTCGACCTGAGGATAAATATAAGCTGCTCCCTTTTCCATTACAATATTTTGTGCCTTTTGTGCAATGGGTTCTGTAATGGAATCAATAAGGCTGTCTGAAATAAACATTGCGAACATCTTTCCCCTTGCCTTTTCCTTAATAGCCTCTTTGGCCTCCTTGGCAATTACCTCTCCAATCTCTAGTTGATCAATGGCTCCCATCATTTCTTTTGTGATATATTGTGTCAGTTGTTCTCGCAACTGATCGATCTGGTCTTCACTTTTTGTCATTGCATAAAGATCTGTATGAATATTCTTTGCAAGCCATAGATTTAACTGATGAATAATTTGGTCTTCCAGCTCTTCTCCAAGCAATATCTCCAAAATATCTGCCTTTGTCACCAATTTTGTTGCCACAACATTTCCAATAGCTCCTGCCAGTCTTTCCTTTCCCTTAGGAATAGCTCCTGGAGTAAATGGCAATCTCTTGCCAAATAGGCGAATCTCTTTCTTTGGAAAAAACAGCATTTTTACTGCAATATAATTTGTAAAATAGCCAATTACTGCACCAACAATTGGCCCTGCAAGCATTTGCAATGTCATCATCTCACCTCTTTTCTCATATGACTAGATATTTTAACACATTTTTTGTCTTTTTTCATCTTTCATTTTTGACTTGATTTATATTCTTTATTGTTGTATATTTATAAGTATTAAATTTTATATTTTCATTTAAAGGAGAAATCTTATGGCAAACGAAAAAGTTGTTTTGGCTTATTCTGGCGGTCTGGATACGACAGCGATTATCCCTTGGTTGAAGGAGCACTTTAACTACGATGTCATCTGTTGCTGTATCAATTGCGGACAAAACGAGGAACTTGATGGACTTGAGGAACGCGCAAAGCTCTCTGGTGCAAGCAAATTATACATTGTCGATATGGTCGATGAATTCAGTGAAGAATATATTATGCCTTGTGTTCAGGCAGGAGCTGTATATGAGAACAAATATCTCCTTGGAACTTCCATGGCTCGTCCAGGTATTGCCAAACACTTAGTAGAAATCGCCCGCAAGGAAGGTGCAACAGCTGTTTGCCACGGTGCGACAGGAAAGGGCAATGACCAAATCCGTTTTGAGCTTGGCATTAAGGCTCTTGCTCCTGATTTAAAAATTATTGCTCCATGGCGTATGACAGATATCTGGACGATGCAATCTCGCCAAGATGAGATTGATTACTGTAAGGCTCACGGCATTCATCTTCCATTCTCTGCAGATTCTAGCTACAGCCGTGACAGAAATTTATGGCATATCAGCCACGAAGGTCTAGAACTTGAGGATCCAGAAAATGCACCAAATTATGACCACCTCTTGGTGCTTGGTGTAACTCCACAAAAGGCACCGGATAAGGAGACTCTTGTCACGATGACATTTGAAAAAGGAGTTCCAACCTCAATCAATGGAGAAAAGATGAAGGTTTCTGATATTATTCAGACTCTCAATGAACTTGGTGGAAAAAATGGCATCGGCATTGTCGACATCGTAGAAAACCGTGTCGTTGGTATGAAGTCCCGTGGAGTATACGAGACACCAGGTGGAACCATCCTGATGGAGGCTCATGCTCAGCTTGAGGAACTTGTTCTTGACCGAGCAACAATGGAAATGAAAAAAGATATCGGCAATAAGTTTGCACAGGTGGTCTATGAGGGCAAGTGGTTTACACCTCTTCGCGAGGCATTGCAGGCCTTTATCACCTCTACTCAAGAATATGTCACTGGTGAGGTTAAATTTAAGCTCTATAAAGGAAATATTATTAAAGCAGGCACAACTTCACCATACTCACTCTATTCTGAGTCTCTTGCCTCCTTCACAACCGGAGATCTCTATGATCATCACGATGCTGAAGGCTTTATCACTTTATTTGGTCTTCCACTTAAGGTACGTGCAATGAAGATGGCCGAGGCAAAAAAAAATAAATAATCATCCGATACAAAAAAGGAGAGCTTCCATTCACTTGGAAGCTCTCTCTTTTCTTTATTTTCCTGTCGCTGCCTTAAACTCTGTCCAATTCTTATTGTAGGCGGCATCTGCATCTGCACTGACATTTTGGATAATCTCACCCTTTTTCACGCTGTCTGGAACAACGAGATTTGGATTTTTTTGACTAACCAAGCTGTCTGCTGCCTTGTTGGTTGAATAGTAACCAATATACTCTGTACACTTTGCTGCATTTTCTGGCTGCAAAATATAATTTAAAAATTGATTTGCAGCATCCTTATTTGGTGCTTGACTTGGAATAAATCCAGCAATAATTCCAAATCCAAGTCCTTCCTTTGGATAAACTACCTTTAGGTCTGGATTTGAAGCTAGCGCCTGTGTCACCTGAGAAGTATACAAAAATCCAACACTTGCCTCGCCATTGAGCAGGGCATTCTGTGTATTGTCATCTTGAATCATTCGCACATTTGGAGCGAGAGTCAACAACTTCTTTCCAGCTTCTGCAATGACTGCAGGATCCTTTTCATTCATTGATTTTCCCATGGTAAGTAAGGTAATTCCATTAATTACTCTGTAGTTGGCCACCAGTGCTACGCTATCTTTAAATTCTGGATCCCATAAGTCTGCATAGCCTGTGATCTCTTTGCTCACTGCCGTTGGATCATAGACAATCAAAGGAATTCCCGCACCATAGGGAATGGTATACTTATTTTCTGGATCATAGAACTGACTTTGATAGAGCGGATTGACATTGCCCAAATTGGTCAGGATATTTTTATCCAATTCCTGAGTCAATCCTGCCTTTACGGCCTGCTCAATAATATAGTCATCCGCAAAGACAAGGTCATAGGTTCCGCCCTTTGCCTGAGAAAGTTTTTCTAACATCGTTTCATCAGAATCAAAATTAGAATACACAACTTTAATTCCCGTTTCCTTCGTAAATCCATCTAAAACTTCCTGTGGGAACATATTCTCCCAAGTATAGATCACTAAATCCTTTCCTGTGCTCTTACTTGCTGTATCCGTTGCTGCCGCAGTGCTTTCACCACTTGATGCCTTTGTATTATCTGTAACTTTGTGTGTGCATCCCATCAAAGACACTGCCGCAGTAATGGCAGCAACAGCTTTCCATAATATTTTCTTTTTCATTTTTATTCTCCTCCTTCTTTTTTGCTACTCAGCCACTGACTAAACAATAATACGATCGTGACAATGGCAAGAATAATCGTGCAAAGAGCATTAATCTTTGGCGTCACTCCCGTCTTTAATTGAGTATAAATTTTAATAGGCAATGTATTGGTTCTTGGACTGTTGACAAAAATGCTAATGACCACATCATCAAAAGACATCGCAAAGGACAATACACAACCTGACACCACTGCAGGCATAATCAATGGCAGGGTGATATCAAAAAAGATTCTCGCTGGTGAAGCCCCTAGATCCAGTGCTGCCTCCTCCAATGATTTATCCATTCCCACTAATCTTGCCTTTACTGTCATAAAAATATAGGGAATACAAAAACTTGTGTGGGCAATGATTAAGGTCAACATACCAAAAGGCAGATGCAATAGAGAAAAGAAGACCATAAAGACCATTCCAAGAATAATCTCCGGCACCATAATGGGCACGGTGGTGAGATATTCAAGCATTCCCTTCGTTTTAAATTCTGCCCTTGCCATCCCAATGGCCCCGAGTGTTCCAATCACCGCCGACACTGCCACACTGATGACACCAAGAACTAAAGAATTGGTCAATGCCTTTACTAACTCACGATCTCTTAACAATTCCCGATACCACTTAAGCGAAAATCCATCAAAGCGAACATTGAGTTTTGAACTATTAAAGGAAAATAGCACCACCAAAACGAGTGGCAAATAGGTGACAAACAAAACGATCAGCAAATACAAATTCGACCATTTCCACTTCTTCACTAGATCACCCCTTCCAAATCCTTAATATGCGTAATCCTCCGGTAGAGATAAATCATCAAACTTGTCAATATCATCAAAATTACCGAAAGTGCTGCAGCAAATGGCCAATTTCCCCCTCGTCCAAGTTGGTCTTGAATTAAACTTCCCACCAAAACAATTTTATTTCCGCCCAAAATGTCTGCAATAAAGAAAAGTCCCATCGAAGGAATAAAGGTCAAAATCACCCCCGACAAAAGTCCTGGCAAAGTAAGCTTTAGAGTCACTGTAGAAAAGGCCTTCCAATTGGAAGCCCCCAAGTCCTTGGCTGCTTCTACAAAGGTCCAATCCATCTTTTCCACACTTGAATAGACCGATAAAATCATAAATGGCAAGAGAGCATAGACCATACCAATCAGTACTGCTGGATAGGAATAAAGAATCTTTATTGGCACTCGAATTAAGCCAAATCGAATCAATACCGTGTTGACAATTCCCTTGGCCTGAAGGACAATAATCCATCCATACATTCGCAAAAGTGAACTTGTCCAAAAGGGCACCATAATCAAAAACATCAATAATCGTTTTCCTCGCTTTGACTGCTTCGCCATAAAGTAGCCAAAGGGATAGCCAATGACCACAACTAGAATGGTTGTCATAATGGCTACCTGAAAAGATTGCACAAATGTCCCCACATACACAGGGTCGGCCATCTTCCTAAAATTTTCTAATGTAAAGCGAAAGGTGACACCAAGCCCCTCATGATTTGTGGCAAAGCTAAGAGCAATCATATAAAGGAGTGGACCCAAGACAAAGAGAATGCTAAAGATATACATCGGCAAAACGAGGCAAAACCACCTTTTTTGTCTCACGCTCTCACCTCCACATCTACAGCAATTGCCAGCTCTTCCTGCCAATATAGATGCACCTTCTCCCCAATTTTATAGCCAATATCAATACCTTGGCGAGAAATGACCACCTGACTCCCATCTCTTAATTTAACTTCAATGCGAAGCATCCCCCCAGCAAAACTTTTTTCAACTACCTCGCCCTCCAGAGAATTTGGCTGATTTTCTGAAGAAATTTTGATATTTTCACCTCGAATGGCGACCGTGATTTCCTCCCCAACCGTCCACTTTTTTTGTGCATCAAGTAAAACAAATTCTCCACTTTCATGTGCAATAGTCAGTTTTTCTTTGTCCACAGCCTTTACCTTGCCATGCAAAATATTTGCATTTCCAACAAAATCAGCCACAAACGAGGTTCTTGGTCGATTGTAAATTTCATCAGGTCTACCGATTTGCTCAAACTCACCATCTCGCATAACGACAATGCGATCAGACATATTGATGGCTTCTTCCTGGTCGTGAGTAATGTAAATAAAGGTAATTCCTAGCCTCTTTTGCAATCTCTTCAACTCAAGTTGCATCTGTCGACGCAATTGAAGATCAAGTGCTCCCAATGGCTCATCTAAAAGCAAGACCTTTGGGCGGTTAATTAGTGCTCTGGCAATCGCTACCCTTTGCCTTTGCCCTCCACTCATTTCTGCTGGCATTCTTAGCTCAAATCCCTCAAGCTGGACCAGTCTTAGCATCTCCTGCACTCGCTCTTTGATCTCTTTTTTGTCCACCTTCTTGATACGCAAACCATATCCAATGTTATCAAAAACATTCATATGTGGAAAGAGTGCATAACTTTGAAACACCGTATTGACATTTCGATGATTGGCCTCGACTGCAGTCACATCCTCACCTTCTAAAAATACTCTTCCACTGTCAGCATTTTCTAAACCTGCTATAATACGCAAAGTTGTTGTTTTTCCACAACCAGAAGAACCCAATAAGGTAACAAACTCCCCAGCAGCCACGGTCAAATTAATGCCCTTGAGTACCTCAACATCATCAAAATACTTTGTTATATTCTGTAATTCTAAAACTGGATTTTCCATTTTCTCCCCCTTCCACAATTTCAAAAAGCTCCCTAGACCAAGGGTATCTAGGGAGTAAAAAATACTCTTTGAATGCTGTCATAGTGAAGAAAAATCCCTTCCTGACCGAGCTTTTCAATTTCTTGTGCCGTGGCCAGGCGGTAGCCATCGGTTTCCTCCTTTTGAAGCTTAAGATCCTCTTCTGCAAAGTCCATCTCAAAGCGATAGACATCGACAAAATAATTATCTCCCTTCCCAGGATTTTCTCTGCGATATGTAAATACATATCCACCCTTTGCGTTTGTCACATCAAGTCCTGTCTCTTCAAATACCTCTCTTTTGACTGCGGTCAACGAGTCCTCTCCAGCCATGGCTGCTCCACCAGAAACTTCCCACCAACCTGCTGCCCACGCCTTGCTCATCACCCTCTTTGTGATCAGATATTTTCCATCCGGTCTGCAAACAACACCAAGGACGGTGAGGTGATACTCATCGTCCTTCAATGTCCATACATTCCGTTCCATCGTTCTGCCTGTGCGATTTTTATCCTTGTCATAGATATCCCATCGCTCTTTTTTGTCTGCCAATTTAACCATTCCTATTTTCCTCTTCAATATGTTCAAGTACCTTATACAACAGCTTATACATCACAGCCATTTCTTCTTGAGACACATCCAGACAAGCCCTCATTTTATTTGGAATCTCGACAGCCTTTTCTTTTAAATTCTCACCTTCTTTTGTGATCTTTACAATCAAAGTTCTCTCGTCTTCCTTTGATCTTTCTCTGGTAATATACCCTTTGACCTCTAACTTCTTTAAAACAGGGGTCAAGGTTCCAGAATCAAGATAGAGCTTTTTTCCCAGCTCCTTTACATTGACAGACTTATTAAACCACAAGACCATCATTGTAATATATTGTGTATAGGTTAAATCAACTTCATCCAAAAATGGCTTATATCTTCTTACAATTTCCTTTGAGCAGGCATAGAGAGGGAAGCAAAGCTGACTTTCCAATCTCAATTTATCGTAATTCTTCTCTTCCATCATCTATCCCCCAAACAAATTTAAAATCAAATTATAAAATAGCCTCAATTTGCTTTTCTACATCAGCCATATCATGTGTTGGCTCAAAGCGAGCAACCACATCACCACTCTTATTTACTAAAAACTTTGTGAAGTTCCACTTGATATCCGACTTTTTTGCATAATCTGGGTCAGCCTCAGAGAGCATCTTCTCCAAGATCTCAGTGAGCTGATGATTCTTGTCAAATCCTCCAAATCCCTTCGCAGCCTTTAATGTCTTAAAGAGCTCTGTCTCATTCTCTCCATTGACATCAATTTTAGCAAATTGTGGGAAGGTAACACCAAATCTTGAACTACAAAACTTTGCAATCTCCTCATTGGTTCCTGGTGCCTGATGACCAAATTGGTCACATGGGAAATCTAAAATCTCTAATCCCTTGTCCTTTAATTTCTCGTACATCTCCTGCAAAAGTGCATACTGTGGTGTAAATCCACATTCTGTTGCTGTATTTACAATTAAGAGTGTCTTTCCCTTATATTGATTTAATGACACATCATTTCCCTTTGCGTCCTTTACTGTAATATCAAAAATATTCATCTTACTTTCTCCTCTTTCTTTCTAGCCAATATACTCACAAGCTGCAAGAGCTGCAATTGCTCCATCGGATGCTGCTGTCGCAAGCTGTCTTACTTTCTTTGTTCTACAGTCTCCAGCAGTAAAAATTCCTTTTGTCTTTGTCTTACAATCTTCCTTGGCTTCAATGTATCCGCCCTTGTCTAAATCCACAACATTAATAAACTCACTATTTTCTGGCATCTGTCCAATGGCAACAAACAAGCCCATCACATCAAGAACTCGCTTTTCGTGGGTATTTTTGTCCTCCACTTCCACGCCATCGACACCATCCTCGCCAATTAATCTTGTAATATTAGCATTCAACACAAACTCAACATTTGGCTTTTCCTTTAATGTCTGTAGAAGCTTTTCCTCACCCCTAAAGGCATCTCTTCTGTGAATGAGATAGACTTTTCTACAATAATTTGTCAAAAAGATAGCATCTTCCAATGCTGTATTTCCGCCACCGGCAACAGCAACATCTTTTCCCCTGTAAAACATTCCATCACAGGTTGCACAATAGGAAATACCAGCACCAATCCACTCCTTCTCATGCTCCAGCCCAAGTGGTCGATTCTTTGCTCCTGTAGCTAAAATAACTGCTTTTGCCTGATAATCTTCCTTTGCAGTATGAACGATTTTTTCCTCTCCATTCACTTCAATGCTATTAACTTTTTCGTATACAACCTCTGCTCCAAGGCTCTTGGCCTGTTCATAGAGATTATTTGCAAATTCAAATCCAGATATCTTCTTAATTCCTGGATAATTTTCAACCTCTGGTGTATTGACAATCTGTCCACCATGTGTGGTTGCCTCCAAAACAATGACACTTTTTCCTGCTCTCACTGCGTAGATTGCTGCGGAAAGCCCTGCTGTTCCAGCACCTACAATGACAATATCATACTTTTTTGCCATCTACTCTCCTAACCCTGAACCAACTTTAAAATCTCATCCTTTGGAATCACACCAATGGACTTATTCACTACTTCACCATTTTTAAATACCATCAGTGTAGGAATGGTTCTCACCTTGAATTGACTAGCTAACTCTGGTTGTTCATCCACATTGATTTTTCCAACCTTAAATCCCTCTGCCTCAGTCGCAATCTCATCAATCACTGGTAAAAGCATTTGACAAGGACCACACCATGACGCCCAAAAATCAACCAATACAGGAACCTCTGACTTTACAACTTCCTGCTCAAAATTTTCTAATGTAATTGTTAATTCTGCCATATCTATTCTCCTTCTCCCTATTAACGGGTACGCATTTATATCACCCACTTTTAGATTTTACACAATTTAATTTTATTTGTCAATACTCTAAAAATAAAAAATGTACTTAAATTTTTTCAAGAAAAACTTCAATGGTTCCCCCGCAGACCATTCCCTCTTCTTCAGCATCTTCACCCGTCATATCCACAAAAAATCTGCAAGGTGCCATATCCACCTGCAACATTCTTTGTGCCTTTCGAATAATTTCAGACTCTGCACAACCACCACCAATAGTTCCAACACATTTTCCATCGCTAGCAATCAACATCTTTGTTCCGATTGCCCTTGGTGCAGAACCCTTTCTTGAGATAATGGTGGCCATCACCATCTTTTCTCTCTGCCCATCCAATGTTTTCTGGATTTCTCTTGTATATCCACTCTGTGGCATTTGGCTCTTTACCTGAATAATCTGTGCAAGAATAGAAATGGCAATCTCCGCGGGAGTCTCACCGCCAATGTCAAGTCCAATTGGCGTATACATTTTTTCAATCACCTCTTTGGGTGCTCCATTTTCTATCGCAATCTGCTTGACTAATTTCCCCCTTCTCTTGCTACCAATCATTCCAATATAGGCATGGGGCTTTTTGGCAATCGCCTCCAAACATTCTAGGTCATAGCGATGTCCTCTTGTGACAATGACAAAAAAGGTAGCATCATCCCCAGAAATTCTTTCCAGCGCGGTCAAAAAGTCCTCACAATAGACCTCATCTGCCCCCCTCTCTCTTGCATTTTGTGCAAAGAAAGGGCGATCATCTATGGCCGTAACCTCAAAGCCAATTTCCTTGGCCATGGAAATCACAGGCATCGAAACATGACCACAGCCACAGACAACCATTTTCTTATCTTTTTCCACTCGCTCACAAAAGACATCCTGTTCTCCGATTTTCATCAGCCCTGTCTTTGTAATTTCCTTAATTTTATCTATGTTTTCAACAAGCAACTGGCTTTTTGGACTTTGATAGAGAATTTTTTCCTGTCCATAAAAAACTTTCTCTCCCCTATTTTCTCCTGATATCACCGTAGCTACCACTTTCAATTGATCAAACATTCATTTCCTCCATACTTTTGTCCAACTGGTGAAAAAATCTCAAGACAAAAGGAATTGAACCTATGCAAGAGAGTACATCTGCAATTGGCTGTGCAATTTGCACACCTACAAAGCCAAGAAACCTTGGCAAAATGACAATGAGTGGAAGAAACATAATTCCACTTCGAAAAAGCGACATCATTGCTGCTATAAATCGCTTTCCACAGCTTTGGAAGAGCATACTCGCATTTAACACAAAGGATTGTGTCAACAAAGAAATACATTGTACACGCATGGCCAAAAATCCAAATTCAACCACTTCTTGATCGTCTCGAAACAGGCGGATCAATGGTCTTGTAAATGCAAAAGTCACTGCTGAGAATATTCCAATTAAAATTGTTCCCAACCAGAAAGTAAAGATCATTCCCTGCTTGACTCGATCATAGCGTCTTGCCCCAAAATTATAGGCCGCAACAGGCTGATATCCCTGACCAAGTCCAAGTCCCACGGAAAAAATAAACATACTCATTCGACCAACAATACTCATCGCTGCAATGGCTGCATCACCATAAGGCGCAGCCATTTGGTTTAATACCATTGTTGAAATGCTTGATAGTCCCTGACGAATCAGACTTGGAAATCCGATGGTAGAAATATCTACCATCATCCCAATGGACAATTTCACAAATCGAAGGCAGACCTTGGAAACTGTCTTTTTTGTTTTTACCATATAGAGCAAAATTCCAAAGCTAATGATTTGCGAAACAGCTGTCGATATTCCCGCTCCCAATGTGCCCAAATGAAAATCAAACATAAAAATCGGATCCCCAATCATGTTTAAAATTCCACCCACTGTCAAACCGACCATAGCATAGATGGCCTTTCCCTCATAGCGCAAGATATTGTTGAGTACACAGCTCCCTGTCATAAATGGTGCTGCAATTAAGATACACATTCCATATTGCCTTGCATAGGGCAATATGGTGTCTGTACTTCCCAACAATCTCATAAATGGATTAAGAAAAAGAAGTCCAAATCCACCAATGAGCAGCCCCATAATGAGGGCCATCGCCAACCCTGTAGAAGCATAGTAACTGGCACTTTCGATATCTTTTTCGCCAAGTTTTCTTGACATACTGCTGCCAGCTCCCTGACCACACATAAAACCAAAAGCTTGTAAGACAGCCATAACCCCAAAAACAATGCCAACAGCTCCACTCGCACTCGTATTCAATCTTCCTACAAAGTAGGTGTCAGCCATATTATAGATATTGGTAATCAACATACTCACAATCGTCGGAATGCCCAGCGAAATAATTAATTTTTCTATGGGTGTCTTGGTCATTTTGTCATATTGACTTGAAACTGTCCTATCCATCACGATCCCTTCGCTTTCTACCAATGTTAAGTTCTAGGAAAGATAACTCTTAATAAATGCAATAAATGCATCCATCTCTTTATCTGTTCCAATAGAAATACGCAAATACTCACTGAGCCTTTCTTTATTAAAGTAGCGAACAAAGATTCCTGCTTCCTTTAATTTCTCAAATAAATCCTTCGCATTTGTTCCCTCTCTTTTTGCAAAGATAAAGTTGGTCTTTGAATCTGCAAATTCAAAACCTAATTCCTTCAACGCCTGCTTGGTTCTCTCCCTTGTCGCAATGACCTTATTTACTGTTTCTTCAAAATACTTTCTATCCTCAATCGCTGCTTTTCCAAGCACAATCGCTGGTAAATTCATCGTATAGGAATTGTAGGAATATTTGACATCTTGCATGGCCTGAATCAATCTTGCCTCTCCAATTGCAAATCCCACACGCATTCCCGCCAGAGATCTTGACTTTGAAAGTGTCTGCACAACCAATAGATTTTCATATTTCTTTGTCAGTGCAATCGCTGATTCACCCCCAAAGTCCACATAAGCTTCATCGACAATCACCACCGACTCTTGATTTTTCTTTACAATCTCCTCCACTTCAGAAAGTGGCATCAATACTCCTGTCGGTGCATTGGGATTGGCAATGACAATTCCCCCATTTTTTTCAAAATAATCTTCCTTGACTAAACAAAAGTTTTCATCCAATGGCTTTGTCTGATAAGAAATATCAAATAAATCTGCCCATACATCATAAAACGAATAGGTGATATCAGGGAAAAAAATAGGTAACTCGCTATGAAAGAAGGTCAAAAAGGCCATTCCCAAGACATCATCACTTCCCACGCCAACAAAGACATTTTCGCTTTTCACGCCATAGTTGTGGGCAATCGCCTCAACAAGTGCAGATATGGTTGGATCAGGATACTTTCTCAATGCATCGATATCCAGGTTTTTCAATGCACTCACTACCCCCGGTGCTGGGGGATAGGGATTTTCATTTGTATTTAATTTAATCACATCTTTTCTCTTTGGCTGTTCTCCAGGGGTATACGGTGTCACCCTCTTTATATATTTTTCCCAAGCTCTTTCCACTATAGTCCACACTCCTTTGCTACTTTTTTAAATGCCTCCATTGAACGCTCAATCATTTGCTGCGACACACAGTAGGCAATGCGCACAAATCCCGGACAAGCAAAAGATGTTCCAGGTACAACTAAAATATGATGCCTTTTGCATACCTCGCAAAATAACTTGTCGTCTCCTTGTGGCACACGCACAAACATATAAAATGCTCCCTCTGGCTTTACACAAAAAAATCCAAGTGCACTCAAACCATCGTACAATAATTTGCGATTTCGATCATAAAAATCGACATCCACCTTGGCATCTAAACATCTTCCAATCACTCTCTGCATCAATGACGGTGCATTGACACTGCCCATACACCGATTGGCAATGGTTGCCGCATTGACAAATTCATCAAAATCAGGAATACGATCAGGAATAAGCAACCAACCAATGCGCTCTCCAGGAAGCGAGAGGGATTTTGAATAGGAATAGACCACCACTGCATGAGGAATGATCTCTGGAACCCAAGGCACTACCGCCCCGTCATAGGCTAATTCTCGGTATGGCTCATCGGAAATTGTCACAATGGTAATGCCCAATTCCTTTTCCTTTTTTTCAATCACACGCTTAAGCCTTTGTAAAGTTTCTTCCGAGTAAATCACACCACTTGGATTATTTGGCGTATTGATGATAATGGCCTTGGTCCTCTCATTGATTTTTTCTTCAAGCACAGCAAGATCGGGCATAAATGTCTCTACATCTGGTGGAATAACCACTAATTTTCCATCGTAATTTCTCACATAATTTCCATACTCCACAAAATATGGGGCAAAGGCAATGACTTCATCTTCTGGATTGAGGATTGTCTTTAACACAATATTCAATGCTGTTGCTGCACCAACTGTCATAATAAAATTTTTTGCCCCATAGCTTGTGCCAAATCTTTTGTTGATGGAATCTGCCAAAGCCTTTCTGACATCCTCATAACCTGCATTGCTCATATACCCATGAACAAATACAGAATCTTCTTCATTTAAAATATCAAAAATTGCCTTTTTCACCTGTGCAGGTGCAGGAAGATTGGGATTACCAAGGCTAAAATCATATACCTTCTCCTTGCCATATAATTTTTCTAATCGCTTTCCTTCCTCAAACATTGCACGAATGGCCGAATTGTTATTGACTAACGGTTTCATCTTTTCGGATATCATTGCTTTCACCTCTTTTTTTCACTTTCATAAATTGATATAAAATTGCAGTCACAATAAAATAAAACCAAGTAGCAGGATTGGAAAACCAAGTAGTAAAAAAAGAAAGTCCCATATAGAGCATCAATTGCACATAGAATAGAATGCTAATGGGATTTTGATTGTCTCTCACCCGCCCCTCAATAAAACTGGTAAAACATCCCAGCACTGCTCCAAAGAGCATGACACCCAAAAGTCCAAAATCATAGTAAGCATCATAAATGATGGTGAGTGTTGTCAACTCTGGTTTATTGACATAGAGTGGAAAATGGACAAGCCAAGGACATAAAAACTTTAGTCCTGTCAAGCCCCATACTGGAAAAAGCATTCGAATTCCATAGCTATGGGCTGGCAAACTCTTGACCAACACATCAAAATTGTCATAGTTATTTGCAATATAAATATAGGGTTGGCTGATAAAAATTGGCCATGACCGTTTCATCTCAAATATGCTATTGAGATAGGCCACATTGTGGCTTCTGGCAATGGTCAAAATAATATAAATTGGCAGAAGAATCAAAAATCCAACCAACATGACCCTCGAATGACCACTCTTCTTTTTAATCACCACAACAAAAATGGCAGCCATAATCGCAAAGATAAATTGTGACCTTGACACACAAAGAATGGGAATGCATAGGGCAATACCCATACAAAGGACAACGCTTAGCTGATATTTCTTTGGATAATCAAAAAAATATAACATCCCCATTGCAGGAACTAACACACAGCTCACTGTAAAATAATGTACTCCTGAAATATGAAATATAGAATAGGCATGAGGCACACCCACAAGAAAAAAAGGAATAAATCCAAGTACTACAGCCTCAACAATGAATCCCAAAAGTGAAAATGCGGTTACCAAAATAATGCCGATTACCCATTTCTTTTCTCTATCTTCCACTAAAACCAATTTCTCTTTTTTTCTCTTTTTTCTATGTCCATTTTCCCAATAAAAAGCATACCAAAAACAGACAAAAACCAAAAAGAAAGCAAGCCAAGTCTTTATTGACCAATCGACTTGAAGTTTTGACAGCTTGAGTGCGGACAATCCCTCTCCTCCCACAAAACTTAAAGCAAAGAGCCCTCGCAGGTTGAGCATCCTTCCCACTCTCGTCCACTCCTTACAAAATAAAAATATTGCTGTAATAATGAGAAGAAACCCGGATAGCTCATATAGTGCCATCCGGGAGCAAATCAAACTTACAGCATAGGCAAGTACATAAATTAGCATACTTTCTCCATATACTCTCTAACTTCTTTCTCTGTTGTAAATTTCATTACTTCTTTTTCAATCTTCTCAAGATCTGCAATACTAGAATTTGTCACAAGCTTTCTACTCTTTAAGATAGAAGATGCACTCATCGAAAATTCATCTAAGCCCCAAACAAGAAGAAGTGGAATGAGCAGTGGATCTGCCGCAGCCTCACCACACATACCAACCATAATTCCTGCCTCCTTAGCACTTGTAATAACCCTCTTTAAGCTGCGCAAAACTGCTGGGTTGAGTGGGGAGTAGAGATACGAAACCTTGGCATTTCCACGATCTACGCACATGGTATACTGCGTCAGATCATTGGTTCCAATACTAAAGAAATCCACTTCTTTAGCAAATACATCGGCCATAATAGAAGAAGCCGCCGTCTCTATCATAATACCTACTTGAATGTCTTTGTTGTAAGCAATATTTTCTCTGTCTAAATCTTCCATAATTTCTCTGATCAATGCCTTCGCCTCTCGAATTTCATCGACGCAAGTAATGAGCGGAATCATAATGCGAATATCTCCAAACGCTGATGCACGAAGAAGTGCACGAAGCTGTGGTCTGTAGAGGTCTTCTTTTCTGTCAAGGCAAAGACGAATGGCTCTGTAGCCCAAGAATGGATTTTCATCTTGTTCAATGCCAAGATATGGAATTTCCTTGTCGCCACCAATGTCCAATGTTCGAATAATAACTGGCTTGTCCTTCATTAAGGTTGCCACCTTCTTATAGGCCTCAAATTGCTCCTCTTCTGTTGGGGCATTATCTCTATCCATAAATAAAAACTCTGTTCTAAACAGTCCCACACCCTCAGCATCATACTCAAGTGCACGCTGTGCATCCTCTGGCTTTCCAATATTGGCAACAATCTCTACTTTTCTGCCATCCTTTGTCACTGAAGGCTTGCCCTTATAATTTTCAAGTTCCTTCTTTTCTAAAAGATAGGCTTCCTTCTTCTTCTCATATTCTGCAAGTGTGTCGGCATCAGGACGAATCACCACTTCTCCCTTGTCACCATCAAAGCAAACAGTATCACCATCATGAATATTCTCTAAAAGCCCACTAATGGCAACAACGGCAGGAATTTCCAATGCTCTTGACAAAATTGCACTGTGAGAAGTTCTTCCACCCAACTCAGTTACAATACCATAAACTGTCTGTGGATTTAATCCCGCAGTCATCGAAGGAGTCAGATCCTCTGCAACTAAAATGCTTCCCTCTGGCAGTCTTGCCACATCGACATCAGCCATTCCAAGCAATCCCTTCAAAATGCGCACCTTTAAGTCCTTCATATCGGTTGCACGCTGCTGCATCAATTCGTCATCCATTGACGCAAACATTCCTGCATACATATCATATACACTGTCAACAGCAAACTCTGCATTTACCAATTCATTTTGAATTTTTTGCTTAATCTCTTCAGAAAGCATTGGATCTGAAAGCAAAAGTACATGGCCATTTAAAATCTCTGCTTCCTTTCCTCCAACCTTATTTGCAAGTGACTCGGCCATCTCCATCGTTGCCTCTGTTATTTTTGCAAGGACATCTTCAAATCTCTTGACTTCCTTATCCTTGTCTGAAATACTTACCTGCACAACTTCTGGCTTTTCGTCTCTTACAACTACCGCCTTTCCAATACCAATTCCCGATGATGCTCCTGTTCCTCTCATAATCTACTCCCTTTCTCCGAAGCCGCTTTCGATGAGGCGGACAATCCCATTCATTGCCTCCACCTCATCACTGCCGTTGCATTCTATTTCTATCTCATCGCCTTCTTTTACACAGGCGCCAAGAACACTCAAAACACTCTTTGCATTGGCTCTGGTATCACCAATACTAAAGTGTATCTTTGCGGTATATCGCAATGCTTCCTTACACAAATCCCCAGCTGGTCTCAAATGCAAACCACTTGGATTAGTCACTTTCACTTTCTGTCTTATCATCTATCTTCCTCCTACTCTTGCCCTGTGTCTCTGCAGACGACTCCTCTAAAGATTCTTCTCTTGTTGTAGCCTTGGCTGTTGTAGTCTTGGCTGTTGTGACTTCTGTTGACTTTTCACTTGTCTGAGTCTCACTTGTCTGCGTCACACTTGGCGTCTGTGTGTGCACCTCTGTGCTCGTCGCTCTTTCTCTCACTGTCGATTCGCTCTCACTTCTCTCACTCGTTCGTACTTCACTAGATGAAGTTTGATTGGTGCTCACTTCAATTGTAAATGGTGTATAACTTTCTACACGATAGCCTGATGGCAGTGAAAATTGAAGCTTTCCTGCATTGCTACCCACTTCCATTCCTGACAAATCTATACTTGCATGCAAATTTTCTGGTGTAATCTCCTCGCCACCACTGACGAAGACTTGAATTTTCTCTGGAGACATTTGATAGTGATATCCCCTTATCGCTCCATTTTGTGCAATATTTTCTAATGCCAAAGTCAATGTCTTTTTTTGTACTGGCTCAACACGAAGTGTCACATTGACCAAATCACTGCCCTTGAGTTGAAGCCCTACAGGAATATACTCGCTAAGTCGAAGTGTCACCGTTTTCGACTGTGTCAACCCCGAAATATTGAGTGCTGATGCAGGAATATCAATACTCTTTATCCCCTGTGCATTATTTCCTGACAATGTCACAGAACGAATGGCACTTTCTGCACCAACAAACTTATAACCAGCAGCTACATTTCCTTCAACATTAAAGTGTAAGGGCACTTCATTGACTGACAATACCTGTGCCTGATAAGAAACCTTATTAAAATCAAGTGTCATATTGGTTGTATCAACACTGACCTTATTTCCATTGGCATCATAAAATACTGGAGTGGCACTTCCCTCAATATCTTGATTCACTCCCTCTGTGTTAATCTCAATACCCACAGAACTAATTTTTCCAATTTCTGATACTGGACCACTCACATAGATGTGATCAGGCTTGATGGTGATATCCCCGATGGTGTAATTTTCTTGAGGATCTCCTACCGTCTTGACTTGCAAATCAAATTTCTTCTTTTGCTTGTCCTCAACCTTTACTCGAACTGTGCCAGGTTTCGTCTCCGATATTCCCAAAATCCAAGGATTTTTTGTCGTGTTCTCCACCTGTACCTTGACTGATCCTGTCACATCATAGAGTTTTGATAAGTCAACCACTGCTTTAAAATCATTGGCACTGACCATTCGCTCGCTCTTTAAGGCAACTTCATAGTACACTTGCACATTCTTATTGCCATCAATCTCATAAATTTTATCTGCATCGGAGATAAGTTCCTCATTGATGACTTCCAATGGGACAGAAACACTTCGAACCACCGTTGGATTTGAAATATTGACAATGGCCAGCCAAATAATAAAGGCCAAAAGCAGAGAAATTAGCTTTAATGTCCAATTAGTGGTCAGACTTTTGATTAGACGTTTTTTCATCCTTTGTCCTTCCCTTCCACAATCCAAACTTGTGTGTCTCCTCCTGTGTTGTTCGAAGCTCACCTAAAATCTTACGCAAAATATCTGGATCATCTACTCTTGTCAACTTTCCTCCCTGTGCAACACTCACACGCCCAGTCTCCTCAGAGACAACTAGGGTGAGTGAATCAGTTACTTCACTCACTCCAATGGCTGCTCGATGCCTTGTTCCTAAATCCTTACTGATGGTCATATTCTCAGATAGTGGAAGATAGCAAGTTGCTGCAGTAATAATATTTCCTCGAATGACAATGGCTCCATCATGTAATGGCGTATTGTGTTCAAAAATATTAATAAGCAATTGACTGGTTACCTTTGCCCCAATTTCAATTCCTGTTCGTTCAATATTTTCGAGAGAATTATGTCTTTCAATAACCATCAAAGCTCCTGTCTTTGCTTTTCCAAGTAAATAGCAAGCTTTAACTAGTTCTTCCACTGTCTTCTCACTAAAGCCCTGTTCATTTGAGCCACTGTTTGGCAAAAAGTTAAAAATCAAATTTTTGCTGCCCAATTGTTCCAAAGCCCTTCGAAGCTCTGGATGAAAGATAATGATAAGTGCAGTTACCGCAATACCAGCAAACTCCTTAATAATCCAGAGGATGACACTAAAATGCAATATTGCTGCTACTGCTGTAAACACCAAAATAATAATCAATCCACGCAACAGCAACCATGCCTTTGTATCTTTAATCCACACCAAAATCTCATACACAATGACGGCAATGATGAGCATTTCAATGCCATTAAATATGGTAATCCTAGGCAGGAGTCCTATCCACGAATTTAATAAATGCAATATCCTTCCCATTGATATACTCCAAAATTATTCTTCATCTTTTTTCTCATTTTCCTGATCTGTCTTAATTGTATTGATCTTTTGAATCTTTACATCTGGTGCAGATAAGCTCACCTTTGGCACGGCCTTTACATAGTAATAGTAATCATCATCTTCAAATTGGGTATACTCTGTCCGAGTATAATCTACAGAGAAGACAAAGAATTGATAAACTACTGCCACAATGGCAGAAACGATCATCCCCACGACCAACTCAACAATAGGAATACTCTCATCAAATGTAAATTGCCCTATCAAGAGGGTAACCAAAAGGGTAATCACTCCCGCACCAATAGCAATCAACCATGCATAATTGATAGAAAGGTTGTGAATGAAATAGACCACCAATATGGTAATCGTCAACACCAAAATCATCATCAATATTCTTTGATTGCTAAAGACACCATTGATAATCTGCTGATATTTCTGTGCAATATCACTTCCATTATCATTATTTAGTGCAGCTGAATTGATTTTGACATAAGAAATTAAATAATAAATCAACACTCCACAGCTCACAGGAATAATGGTCACTAAACTGGCCCCAAGCCCTACAAGCAACGCAATCACATAGGGTATCTTAAAGAAAAAAAGCAAGGGCACAATAATTAAGATATAACTATCTCCCGGTTGAAATCCATAATAGAGCACACCAATGACAAGGATAATTAACGCCATAACAACTACCATCTCCATCGATGTGTTTCCCACATGAAGGAGCATATATCCTGCTAAAATTAAGCTACTTGCCCCATAGGGCAACATACAGCAAACTAATCCCACAATGACAGGAATAAACGGATTATTGAGTACATCCATATAGCCCAATTGAATATTGAGCTCTAGAGCAGCCAAAAACACCAATATAAATTTAATCAATGGCACAATCACGCCATCGTGCTTCCCATAAAACGCCTTTAACTTTTCCTTATATATCAAAAGGCTAGTCATTCTCCAATTCCTCCTTGGATAATTCTTTTGTCTTTGTCTGGAATTCGTATCTCTTTTGTAGGCGCCTTAACTTCGATACATACACATTTTGACTCTGCTTTGCCCGCTCGTGGCGCTTATTACAAACATACCAAGTAATCACTTCGTAAATAATCAATCCCACAGCATAAAACAAAATATATCCCTTAAATAGCCCCAATACATCCAATGCCTGTACATGTTCTACAATGGTTTTCATCGAATATAATATCTCTAAAACCATCAATAAAATGTATCCTAAGGTATAACGAAAAAAACTGACAATCATATTTCGAGAGACATAATCTTTTTTGAAATATTTATCTGCTGGAAATACGGATTTTCTCACTTTTTTTTCATAAAATGAGATATCTGTCATCAACTTAATCTTGTCTTCATTTAGCATATTTTTCCGCCTTACTCTCTATATTGCCAAAATGTCAATGCTATTGCAACATTTTATAGGAATTATACCACAAGTAAAGGCAGTATGCAAATTGCACACTGCCTCAGTTTTATGATTTTTTTCTTACAAAACTTTACTTAAAAAAGTCTGTAATCTTTCATTCTTCGGATGAGTAAAGAACTCCTCCGGCGTATTCTCCTCAACAAAATCTCCATTGTCCAAAAACATCACTCTCGTCGATACTTCTCGAGCAAATCCCATCTCATGTGTCACCACAACCATGGTCATCTTTTGGGACGCAAGATCCTTCATTACATTTAAGACCTCACCGACCATTTCTGGATCAAGTGCTGATGTCGGCTCATCAAAGAGCATCACATCTGGCTTCATACACAGTGCACGCACAATGGCAATTCTTTGCTGTTGTCCACCAGAAAGTGCGCTCGGATAGGCATTGGCTCTGTCCTTAAGCCCCACCTTCTCAAGCATCTCCAAGGCATATTCTTCCGCCTCTTTCTTACTCTTTCCCTGCAAGCGCATAGGAGCAATTGTCAAATTTTGTAAAATGGTCATATGTGGAAAGAGATTAAATTGCTGAAATACCATTCCCATCTTCTGTCTGTGCTTATCAATATTTGTACTTTTATCACAAATATCCACACCTTCAAAGAAAATATGCCCATCCGTTGGCTCTTCCAAGCGATTTAGGCAGCGCAGAAAAGTACTTTTTCCTGAACCCGATGGACCAATGACGCAGACGACATCGCCCTCCCGAATATCCACAGAAATATTCTTTAATATCTTCTTCTCTCCAAAAGATTTGGAAAGATCTTTCACTTCAATCAGTGCCTTCACCTATCGCTCACCTCTTTTCAATCTTCTCTCCAATGCCTTAGCTGCCGTAGAAAGCAACAATACCAAAATCAAGTAAATCAAAGCTACACCAATCAATGGCATAAACGCAGAAAAAGTTCTACTTCGAATGATATCTCCTGCCTTTGTCAAGTCCTCCAGAGCAATATATCCTGCAATGGATGTCTCCTTCAACAAGCTGATAAACTCGTTGGCCAGCGTAGGCAAAATATTTTTTATTGCCTGTGGCATAATAATGGTTGTCATTGTCTGACGATAACTAAATCCCAAACTTCTACCCGCCTCAAATTGACCACGCGGAATGGACTGTATTCCTGCCCTAAAAATCTCTGCCTGATAAGCACCGGAATTAATGCCAAAGGTCAACACCGCTGCCACAACTTTGTCTACACGAATCGTAGAGAAAACAACAAAATAAACAATCAACAATTGTACAACTACTGGTGTTCCACGGATAATTGTCAAATAGACATTCGTAATCGCATTGGCAATTTTTAACTTTCCTGTGTTTTCATAGGTTGTCTTTACTAAGGCCACCAAAAGTCCAATGACAATACCAATAATCAGTGCAAAAATGGTGATCTCTATTGTTACACCAAGACCTCTTAGAATAAATTTCCATCGATCTTCTTTAATAAAATTCAAAGTAAACTTACTTACAAAATCCTGCCACATCTTTTTTCCTTCCCAAAACTACTGTGCAGTATACTTTGCAATAATCTGATCAATTGTTCCATCGGCCTTCATCTGATCAAGTGCCTTATTTACATTATTGAGCAATGCTGTATTTCCCTTCTTTACAGCTGCTGCATACTCTTCGGTATCCTGCTTTGCCACTGCATCCAGTACCTTTGTTCCCTGAACTTCCTTGACATAAACCTTAGCTGGCTGCTCATCAATAACAACGGCATCGACCTTGCCCTGAACAAGTGCCTGTACTGCCTCCATTCCCTTATTGTAGCGCTCTATGGTCGCTCCCTCAATAGTGGAACTAAGGAGATCTCCGGTTGTTCCCTGCTGAACTCCAATGCGTTTATTCTTTAAGTCATCTGGTCCTGCAATGCTAGAATCATTCTTGACAATAATCATCTGAGATGCCTTTGCATAGGTCTGTGTAAAATCAACACTTTGCTTTCTGTCCTCTGTGACCGTCATTCCCGCAAAACTAATATCTGCCTTGCCAGAAACAAGTTCAGGAATAATAGAATCAAAGGCAATGTCATCGACCTTTAATTCCAGTCCCATCTTCTTTGCCACTTCTTTTGCAATATCGACATCAATACCTGTTGGCTGGTCATTTTCTCTGTACTCAAATGGTGGAAATTCCAAATTTGTCACCATGACAAGCTGTCCCTTTGTTGCCACTCCATCTCCTGTGATTTCACTTGAATTTGCAGCATTTGCTGCTGTTGTCTCTGTTTTTGTCTCCGTTGTTGCCTTTGTTCCACAAGCTGTCAAAGCTGCAACCATTGCCATGGCCATCACACCCATAATTACTTTTGATTTTCTCATTTTTTTCTCTCCTCTACAGTATTAATTCAAAGCCTTGATGGCTTCTTGTAATTGATTATCGACTTTTGTCTTTGTTTCCTTATTCAATTCCACAACGACATCAGGTTCAATCCCCTTTTTATGAAGATCAAATCCGGATGGTGTATAATAGTGCTGTGTTGTAATCTTTACTGCACTGCCATCCTGAAGACTGAGAAGTGTTTGAACAATTCCTTTTCCAAAAGTCTTCGTTCCCACAATCTTTGCCCTGCCTCTATCCTTCATTGCCCCTGCAAATACCTCCGAGGCCGATGCTGAATTTCCATTGACAAGAATGGCAATTGGAATATCCAATTGGTGGGCATCATCTGAATAAAATTTATCCCCCTTGCCATCTTTGTCAGCGGTATAGACTAAAAGTCCTTTTGGCAAAAGATAATTTAACATATCCACACAGGAACTTAATACGCCTCCTGGATTGTCACGCAAATCAATTACAAGCTTTTGCATGCCTTGACTATTTAAATCATCAATGGCCGCCTTAAATTGATCACTAGTCACCTCATCAAATTGTGCCACTGAAAGATAACCCACATGTTGATCTAACATCTTATGTGCCACTGTCGGCACCTCAATACTTCTTCTTGTAACCTCTGCTTCAATTTCTTTTTTGTCTTCGCCACGAAGTACCGTCACCTTTAACTTTGAGCCCTCTTCGCCACGAACCTGCGTGCTGACAAGGACATCCAAATCTTCACTGGTCACATCGACATCATTGACCTTATACAGGATGTCCCCGTCCTCTAATCCTGCCTCCTTGGCTGGACTATGATCAAATACGCGCATCAAGGTCACAATCCCTGTGGAAGGATCCTTTGTGACCACCGCACCAATTCCTGAATACTTGCCACTAGTACTTTCTGTCAACGCCTTAAAATCTTTTTTATTGTAGTAGACAGTATAGGGATCTCCAAGTCCAGCCATCATCCCTGAATAAATCCCATCTTCCACCTTCTCCATATCTTCCTGAAATAGGAAATTATTTGACACTACATTTTGCAATGTAGCTAATTTTTGATTGATTTTTTCAAAATCCAATTTCCCATCATTATTTACATTGTCCGACTTTCCCGTCGTCTCCTTTTGAGAAATTCTGACAGGAATCATACGAATCCCAAAAACTACAGGTGAGATATAAAAGAAAAATGCAATCAATACTAGCAGCCCCGTCCCAAGCCCCAGCATCAGTCCTCTAAAAAAACTTCTTTTTTCCATGACTTAAAATTCCTGTTTTTTCTTATGATTCATGTACTTGACGACCATCAATGCAATTTTAAATGTAATGGCATCCTCAAATACACGAAGGTCTAAACCTGTTGTCTTTTGTAACTTATCTAAGCGATACACTAAAGTGTTCCTGTGAATATAGAGCTGTCTTGATGTCTCCGACACATTGAGACTGTTTTCAAAAAATTTATTGATCGTCGTCAATGTCTCCTCATCAAATTCATTTGGATTCTTTTCCTCAAATATTTCTCCAATAAACATCTTGCAAAGAGAAAGTGGCAACTGATAGATTAATCTTCCAATGCCAAGTTTTGCATAGGCCATAATACTCTGCTGGCTATAAAAAATCTGTCCAACTTCAAGTGCCATCTTTGCCTCATTGTACGCCTTGCAGACATCATTGATTTCATTCATGACTGTTCCATAGGCAACTTTTGCCCCTTCAATGCCATTGTTTTCTAGCTCCTCAAGCACAAGTTTTGCTGTCTTGTCAAGTTCTTCTAATGCAACATTTCCCTCTTTGGTATCCTTAATCTCCTTGACAATAATCACCTCATGTTCATCCACAGCTGTAACAAAATCTTCCGCTCTGCTTGCAAACAATGCACGAATAATCTCCAATGCATTGTTGTCTCTCTCGGTATCTGTCACCACAATCAACACTGCACGCCGTGCATTGGCATCAATGTGTAGCTTTTTTGCTCGATTGTAGACATCCACCTTGAGAAAATTGTCAAGAATAAGATTTTTGATAAAATTATCCTTATCAAATCTCTCCTTGTATGCGACTAATAAACTTTCAATCTGATAGGCCACCATCTTTCCTATCATATATACATCGTCATTGCCATTATTTCCCTGTGCGAGCAATACATACTCTAGTTGGTTCTCATCAAAAATTTTAAAATATTGAAAACCGTTCACAACTTGGGAATCTGCTGGCGAGCTCACAAATGTAATGATTGAACTCTCATACTGGTCCGCCTCAGAAAAAGTGGTCGCAAGCAACTTTCCCTCTGTATCACAAACACACAAATCTGTGCGAGTGATATTCTTCAGACCATCAATAGTACTTTGTAAAATTTGATTTGAAATCATACCGCTGTCTCCTTTGTGAAAAGTAACGATTATTATCTTTATAATATAGCATTTTCACTAAAAGTGCAATATACTCCATCAACTTTACCAAAAAAAATCTTTTTTTCTTTTTGATGCTGTTAATTTTTTTGTTTTTCTAAAAATCCCTCTCCCAAAACCTCTCGCACATCCGACACGGTAACAAATGCATTTTCATCAATGCTATGAACGATCGTCTTTAATTCTACAATTTCCTTCTTTGCAACTACACAAATCAAAACCAACTTTTCTTCTTTCGAATACATTCCTCTAGCATAAAATCCCGTCACACCTCGATCCATTTTTGTCAAAATTTCCTTGGCAATGTCTTGGGCATATTCGGAGATAATCATCGCCTGCTTTGAAAACTTCATACCCTCGAGCAGTCCATCTGACACTTGCATACTGATATACACAGCCAAAAGGGCATAGAGAGATTGTCGTATGCCAAAGACAGCAATACCCAAAACAACAATGATAGCATCCACAGCCTGTAAAATTTCTACTAAACTAAATCTTGGCAATTTCTTGTGAATCAATGCGGACAATAAATCTGTTCCACCACTGGTTGCTCGCTGCAATAAAATTAAACCAACGCCAATTCCTGAGAGTACTCCACCGAAAAGCGATGACAACATAATATCATCCCCAACTATGTCAATTTTTGGCAAAATAGCAAGTCCAATGGTCAACATTGCGGTGGCATATAATGTCCTTTGTACGAACTTCCAGCCCTGCATTGGAATGGCCAACAAGAACAATGGAACATTGATCACCACATTGGTGATCCAAAGTGGCACATGCCAAAGTTCTTTTAATATAATGGCAAGACCAGAAATTCCGCCAGTCACAAGCCCCATTGGATCAAATAGATTTTTTACTGCAAATGCTAAAATCCATGTTCCACAGCCCATGATGGCATAGTCCCAGAATACCCTTGTCATTTTCTTCATTTCTTTAAAACAATATCCTCCTCTAATAGTACAATTTTTCCCTCTTTCAAGAGATGCCCAATGGCACGCTTAAATGCATTTTTACTTAAACCAAACTTCTTTTTAATAAATTCTGGCGAAGAATGATCCGTTGCTCCAAGGTTTCCTCCATTTTTTTGCATTCTTTCATAGAGAACTTCTGCATCTTGATTTAATTGCAAATACGCTTTCTTTCTTGGGCTCAAGTCAAGCTTTCCATCTTCTCTCACCCGAAGTATTCTTGCATGAACGCTCTCCCCAACATGATATTGTTCAAAGCTCTCATTCTTTGGAATCAATCCAAAGTAAGTATCGTCTACTGCAACAAATACCCCCATATTTTGAATCTCATATACAGTTCCTCTTACCTCCTCATCTTTTTTATATTGAGTATTTGCTTTCAAATACGGATACACACGCATTGTTGCTGCCAGCCTCTGTGTCCGATCAACGTAGAGTGCACACAGCACCTCGTCCCCCTTGGCCACCTGACCTTCCATTTGCTTAAATGGCAAGAGCACATCCTTTTCGAGTCCAATATCAACAAATGCCCCCATTTTTGCCACATCATTTACCTTTAATTTTTTTACTTGTCCCACTTCCAACAGTGGCTCCTTTGTTGTCGCAATCAAGCGATCTGCACTGTCCTTGTACAAAAACACTTCCATCTTCATTCCCACACTCACATCTTCTGGCAATTGCTTTTTGGGAAGCAGCACGCTCTCCGTCTTTTCGCCTTCTCCAACTTCCGTCAAATATGCACCAAAGTCCTTGATCCTCGCCACCTCTAAAATTTGTTTCTTTCCTAAATCCATATTTTTTCCTTTCTTACACGTAGCAAAAGAGCTGTTACTTTACTGTAACAGCTCTTTTCATCATACAAAATATTATTTAAAAATACAAGTAAATTAACCAAGGAATAACTTTAAATCATCCTCAACGGTTCCAATGCCAGCAATTCCAAAATTCTCCACCAATACCTTAGCTACATTTGGTGAAAGGAAGGCAGGAAGTGTTGGTCCAAGGTGAATATTCTTTACACCTAAGTATAGAAGTGCCAACAACACAATTACGGCCTTTTGCTCATACCAAGCAATATTATAGCTGATTGGAAGATCATTGATACTCTCCACACCAAAGACTTCCTTTAACTTCAATGCGATCACAGCAAGTGAATAGGAGTCATTGCACTGTCCTGCATCAAGTACTCTTGGAATGCCACCGATATCTCCAAGATCCAACTTATTATACTTATACTTTGCACATCCAGCAGTGAGAATCACCGTGTCCTTTGGAAGTGCAGCAGCAAAATCAGTGTAATAATTTCTTGCCTTTTGACGACCATCGCAACCAGCCATAACAAAGAATCTCTTAATTGCACCCGATTTTACTGCATCCACAACCTTGTCTGCAAGTGCAAATACCTGTGCATGAGCAAATCCACCGACAATCTTACCTGTCTCAATCTCTGTTGGTGCTGGGCACTTCTTTGCAAGCTCAATAATTTCTGAGAAATCCTTTGTCTGTCCATAAGCCCCATCGATATGCTTGCAACCTGGGAAACCTGCTGCTCCTGTTGTGAAAAGTCGATCCTTATAGCTGTCCTTTGGTGGAACAATACAGTTGGTTGTCATTAAAATTGGACCATTGAAACTCTCAAACTCCTCTTTTTGCTTCCACCAAGCATTGCCATAGTTGCCTACAAAGTGCTTATACTTCTTAAACTTTGGATAGTAATGTGCAGGAAGCATCTCTGAATGTGTATACACATCAACACCTGTGCCCTCTGTCTGTTCAAGAAGCATCTCAATATCACGAAGATCATGACCAGAAACCAAAATACCTGGATTTTTTCCAACACCAATATTGACTTCTGTGATTTCTGGATTTCCATAGGCTGAAGTATTTGCCTCATCAAGTAGAGCCATTCCATCCACACCATACTTACCTGTCTCCAAAGTCAAGGCCACAAGGTCATCTGCACTCAAGGAATCATCCAATGTTGCTGCTAAAGCTCTCTGTAAGAAGGCATCTACCTCCTCATTGTCCTTTAAAAGGGCATTAGCATGCTTTGAGTAAGCAGAAAGTCCCTTTAATCCGTAAACAATTAATTCTCTGAGGCTTCGAACATCCTCATTTTCTGTGGCCAACACACCGACAGTCTTTGCCTTTTGCTCAAAGTCAGCTCTTGTTCCTGTCCACTTTGCTGCATCAAAAAGTGCACTCTGATCGGATACCTGAGCGAGCAACTCATTCTTTACAGCTAAAGTTTCCTCAACTCTGGCTGCAATGGCTTCCTCATCAAAGTTTGCATTGGTAATAGTAATAAATAAATTCAATGTCGCAAGATGATTTACCTCGGCTGAAACTGGCTTTCCCTCCTTGCGAAGTTGTGTTGTGACATTAGAAAGACCCTTGGTCACATATACTAAAAGATCCTGCATTGCTGCCACTTCTGGTTTCTTACCGCACACACCAACCTGTGTGCAACCCTTGCAGCCAGCTGTCTCTTGACATTGGTAACAAAACATTTTATTCTCCATCAAAATTTCCTCCTCACGATTGATGAAGATATCGTACCAAATCATTTTTCTTTTTTCTGTAACAATTGTTACATCAATTCAGCTAATGCCTCCATATCTAAAATTTTAATTTCTTGTCTATCTATGGCAATCAATCCCTCATCCTGCATTTTCATCAATTCTCTGGACAGGGAAGGTCTTGCTGCATTCAAAAAATCAGCCAACTCCTCCCGATTCATATTTAGTTGTACTTTCTCCTTTTTGTGAGCGTTTTTTAAAATGATTCTGGCCAACTTTTGACGCAAACTTCCACAAGATAAAATATTGAGTCTCTGATTTAAATAATAGGTCTTCTGTGCAAAAATTTGCAACATATTGGCAATGATTTTTCCCTGATAACTCGATGTTTGATCACCCATTTGAAAAAAATAATTTTTTGGAATTTGCAAAACTGTGGTATCACTCATCGCCTGAGCATAGTGTTCATATTCTCTATGATTTAAAAACAAAAAAACCTCGCCAAATAATTCTCCTGGATTTTCAATCAATGCAATAATACTTCTCTTTCCTGCACTAGAATCACTACAAACGGCTACTTTCCCACTCATTAAAATCATCATATAATTTGGAACATCGTCCTGCAAAAAAATCATTTCGTCCTTCTTGTAATGAGTAACTCTGGATCGACTATCCTGAACATAATGCTCAATTTCTTCCCTGTTCATTCCCACAAATAGAGGACAATCTAAAAGTTCAGAAAACATATAACCTCCTGTACTATATAAGTGAACTACCCATCACCTAAAGGTAATGGGCTTCTAAGAGCCTAACAGCTCTATTTAAGAAGTTTGATATTTAAGTTTCCACCTAAGTAATTAGGCAATCCTTATTCTTATCGGCGTGTCCACTTCGCCTCTACTGTATAGAATATTCATATCCACAACACTACTTTTACGCATGATATTTAATGCTCCGTTAACATCTGCATTGATTGTTTTACCACTTGCCGTTTTGTATAGACCACGATGTAATCTTCTGCCACTAAACGGATACTCTTTTGGATTATCGGCATTGTAAACAGGGAGATCGTCTCTATCCCAAAAAGATGATTTCGATGTATAGGATTCTTCCTGTTTTACAAAAACAATGTCATTTCGTTTGCAAAGATATTCCAATTTGTTACGCAACTGTCCATAAGGGATATTTACAAAATTTTGATTGTTTTGCTTTCCAATATGACTGTTATGTTGAAAAGTCTCATTGTAACCAACAACAAGCGTACCTATATTATTGATGATACAATAATCTATCACCCTACGAACAGTTTTATTCATATAGTCGTTCACCTTATTGTTGCGATTACGAGCAACTGCTTTTTGTCTATTTGTAGGCTTTCTACTAAAATGCTGTTTATCTTTTATCGATTGCAAACGGGCGTTTTCTTTATTGAACCACTGATTGATCGATTTCAGTCTTTTCCCGTCAATAATGAACGATTGACCACTATTTGATACGGCTGTTACGAGATTGTTGATACCTAGGTCAAGTGCAAGTGCGTTGTTTGTGTTTAGATTTCTTTGAATACATTCAGCTTCATATATATACTGGATTTCAAAGAACCTTGCATTCGCTTTCGGTATAATGCGTATCTCTTTTATCGTCTTATCAAGAAGTATGGGTGGTATCGTAATTTCAACAGACTTATGCGTTTTCTTAAAACTATTGGAAAACGGAAGTATCAGCTGATTACCCTTAAGTCTTACAAAACCAATGATCAGTGTTGTGTATCCATCTTTTGGAAGATAATGTGGCAGTTTACAATCCATAAAAGCATATTTTCCCTGCTTGACAAGTTTAAGCAGACCAAAAAATGACTGAAACGAGCCATCAACCTCTTTCAGTATCTGCTGTGCCATATTGGAATTTAAGGCCTTATAATTAGGACTATTCTTTAAAAGAGTGTAATTCTTCTCATACTTGAGAAATTCACCTTCTGTAAAATAATGCTGACGCACATTATAGATTGCCTCATTAGCAAGATTCTTAGCCGTATGACAAAGTTCCCTGATTGTGATGTAATCTTCCTTGGACAGATGTTTCACTTGTTGTTTTACAGTAAGATACATACGATTTTCTCCTTTCATAGACTCGGAAATAGGATTTCCTATATATGTATTATAGCATATATTTTAAATGATAGTATTTAAGTAAAATATATATGTTGTAAACCTAACGCCATTCATCCCACGGTCTAAAGACCATGGGTTTTCTGGCTGTTATATTATAAAAAATTTTATATATGCAAAAAAGAGCACGATTCCTCGCACTCTTATAACTAGCTGGGCTACAAGGATTCGAACCTTGAAAATGACGGAGTCAGAGTCCGTTGCCTTACCATTTGGCGATAGCCCAATGTCCTTTCGACTTGTATATGATACCCTAATTTTTTTTATTCGTCAAGTGTTTTTTGTTTTTTTCTTTTTAATCATTTTATCTTGACAATCATTTGTTTTTGCTCTATGCTACTACGCATAGCAAGGGTGCTTGAACGAAGGTTCAGGCACCCCTTTTTATTTTTAGGAGGTAATTGAATGAACACTGGCGACATTGCATTTGTACTGATTTGCTCGGCACTCGTATTGTTGATGACTCCCGCCCTGGCCTTTTTTTATGGTGGATTGGGGCGAAGAAAAAATGTCCTCAACACAATGATGATGACCATCTTTGTCATGGGCGTCTCTTCTGTTCTATGGATTATCTGCGGATATTCCCTTTCTTTTAGTGGCAATCACTTCGGAATAATCGGAGACTTTCGCTCTATTTTTTTAATGGGACTAGAAGGAAAACCAAGCGAGTATGCTCCCAATATCCCATCCTATTTATTCGCAAGCTTTCAAATGATGTTTGCAATTATCACTCCTGCCCTTTTAACAGGTGCAGTTGCAGGTAGAATGAACTTCAAGGCTATTTTTCTCTTTGTTATTCTCTGGTCCTTCGTCGTCTACTATCCACTTGCTCATATGATCTGGGGAGAGCATGGTCTGCTCGATGAGCTAGGCTCTCTTGACTTTGCTGGCGGAAATGTCATTCACATCAGTTCTGGTGTCAGTGGTTTGACTCTCTCCCTTCTCATTGGAAAGCGTCGTGGCTACAGTCATGTCAACTACCGAACTCACAATATTCCCTTTGTCCTTCTTGGTGCAGGATTACTTTGGTTTGGCTGGTTTGGCTTCAACGCAGGCAGTGCACTAGCCGCAGACAATGTTGCTGTTCATGCCTTTCTTACTACCAATACAACAGCAGCTGTGGCCATGGTTTCTTGGATGCTCGTCGATGTCCTAATTGCCAAAAAACCAACGGTCGTTGGTGCAGCTACCGGTGGTATTTTAGGCCTTGTGGCCATTACCCCTGCCGCAGGCTATGTTCCTCTTTGGAGCTGTTTTATTATCGGAGCTGTTGTCAGTCCACTGGCCTTTTTTATGACTTCATTTGTAAAACATAAAATCGGCTACGACGATGCCCTTGATGCCTTTGGCTGTCACGGGGCTGGTGGTATCTGGGGTGCCATCGCCACTGGACTTTTTGCCCAGAAATCAATTAGTCCAAAAGTGGCCCACAGTGGTCTCGTTTTTGGAGATATGCACCTATTTATTGCCCAGCTAATTTCTATTGGAATTACCATAGCCATCGCTGTAGTTGGAACCATTGTCTGTGCAAAGATTGTCTCCCTATTTGCTCCACTTCGTGTATCCAAAGAAGATGAAAAACAAGGTCTTGATATCACTCAGCACGGCGAACATGCTTACCCAGCTTTTAACGGTCTTGATTAAGGAGGAAATATGACAAAAATTGATGCCATTGTACGAGAAGATGTATACGAAGAAATTAAAGAAGCCCTCGATGGACTCGGTGTCCATGGAATGACCATTTCTCAAGTTATGGGCTGCGGAATTCAAGGCGGATACACAAGTATTGTCAGAGGTTCCCGTGTCGATATTCAAATGTTACCTAAGATTAAATTTGAGATTGTCGTTTCTTCCCAAAAATGGGTCGACAAAGTGGTCGAAACCATTTGCTCTATTTCTAGAACTGGAAAACCAGGTGATGGAAAAATCTTTATCTACGACCTAAAGGATACAGTGCGCATTCGCACTGGCGAGCGAGGAAATGAGGCCATCTACTAAACCAAAAAAGGGAGCATATCGCTCAGTGCGACAGCTCCCCTTTTTTCTATTTCTCTGAAAAGATTTGAATCGTTCGATCCAACATTCCATTCATCTTGGCAATCGCCATTCCATAATTGACCACAGGTAGATTCACCTTTCCTGCTGCCATTAATCGGCTTTTTATCTGTGCCTCATTGAGCATACACCCACCACAATGAACCACCAGTCGATATTGAGAAAGTTCCTCTTCATCAGGAAATGTTCCCCCTGAGGTGAAATGAAAATCAGGTTTACTCTTTGAGTATTTTTGAATCCAATCTGGCATCTTTACAGTTCCAATATCCTCACATTGACGGTGATGTGTACATCCCTCACTGATTAATACTTTGTCTCCATCTTGAAGCTCTGACAAGATACTCGCTCCTTCGAGCATCTTTGACAAATTCCCCTTGTAGCGTGCAAACAAAATAGAAAAGGAAGTCAATGGCACATGATCAGGTAAGATTTGATTGACCTGACCAAAGACCTTAGAATCTGTAATCACTAATTTAGGATCCTCTCTCAGCATCAAAAGCGTGTGCTCTAAATCCTCATCTTGACAGCTAATCACTGTGCAATGTAGATCGAGCAATTCTCTCAAAACCTGTTGCTGTGGCAAAATCAATCTTTTGCTTGGTGCCGATCCATCCTGTGGCATTACAAGGACAATGCTATCTCCCGCTTTTACCAAATCTGCCAAAATCTTTTTTTCCTCCAATTGACTGAGTTTTTTCTTTGCGTATTTGGCAATCAATTCCTTGCATTCAAAAATATTTTCCCCTGTCCTTGCACTGACTGCAATTTCATTTTCAGCCTCAGTGACCAAATGTACAATATCTATTTTATTCCAAACAACAATATAGGGAATCTTTCGCTCCTCTAGGGCCAAAAACAAAGTGTGATACTCTCTCTCCTCCCTTGAAGAAGAAAAACTACAAGCATCTTTTACCACCACGGCAATATCTGTCTGATGAAGAACCTCCATTGTTTTTTTCATTCTCAATTTTCCAAGTTCTCCCACATCATCAAGCCCTGCGGTATCAATAATCACCACTGGTCCTATGGGCAAAAGCTCCATTGACTTTTTTACAGGATCTGTCGTCGTCCCTTTCACCTCAGAGACAACACTGAGATTTTGTGATGTAATGGCATTGACTAAGCTACTTTTTCCTACATTGCGAAGTCCAAAAAATGCTATATGCACTCGCTCCATGTCCTTCCCCCACCTTAAAAACGAAAATCTCTATGATTTGATTCCTTGATCTCTTTGACATGACTAGTTGCAATTTCTTTTGTTCTCTCATTTGGAATTTTTTCAAGTTCTTGATCAATCATTGTAAATCCTGTCTGCTTTGTCTTTTCTGCACCATAGTCTTCCAGATACTCTGTCAATGTCATCAATGCATTGGGATGACAACAATTGAGAATCTGTCCGCTCTTACACAGTGACATAAAGCGATCTCCCGTCCTTCCCTCTCGGTAACAAGCAGTACAAAATGATGGAACATGACCATTCTCCATCAACCATTCGACGACTTCATCCAGTGTTCTCTGGTCAGAGACATCAAATTGCTCGGTGTCATGTGGACGCTCTTCTTTCTCATATCCACCGACAGAGGTCCTCGATCCCCCACTAATTTGGGAAATTCCAAGATTCAATAATCGCTTTCTCACACTCTCTGATTCTCTCGTAGAAATAATCATTCCTGTATAAGGAACAGCTAGACGAATGCAAGCCGTAATCTTTGCAAAAATGTCATCCGAGATGGAATTGTCAAATGCATTGGGATCAATATCATCTGCTTTTTTAATTCTTGGAACACTGATTGTATGCGGTCCCACACCATGTACAGCCTCCAAATGCTCTGCATGCATCAATAGACCTGCAAATTCATATTGATATCCCTCAAGGCCAAAAAGAACGCCCAAACCAACATCATCAATTCCACCTTCCATCGCCCTGTCCATTGCCTCTGTGTGATAGGCATAGTCATGTTTTGGACCTGTCGGATGAAGCTGTTCATAGCTCTGTTTATTGTAGGTTTCCTGAAAAAGAATATAGGTTCCAATGCCTGCATCTTTTAATTTTTTGTAATTTTCTACCGTTGTTGCCGCAATATTGACATTGACACGGCGAATGGCTCCATTTTTATGCTTAATGCTATAAATTGTTTTAATGCAATCTAGAATATATTCAATTGGATTATTTACAGGATCTTCTCCAGCCTCAAGAGCAAGTCTCTTATGTCCCATATCCTGAAGTGCAATGACTTGTTCCCGCACTTCCTCCTGTGTCAATTTCTTTCTCGCAATACTCTTGTTCTTTGCGTGATATGGACAATACACACAACCATTGACACAATAATTAGATAAATACAGGGGAGCAAACATAACAATGCGATTTCCGTAGTACGCCTCCTTAATTTCTCCTGCAATCTTTTCGATTTCTCTCACAACTTCTGGAATTTCACATGCCAGTAAGACAGAGGCCTCTCTGTGACTTAACCCCTGACAGACATAACCTTTTTCCTTTTTGACTGGTCTAGCCTTCTCTAAAATTTGAGCAATCATTTCCCTATTCTCTTTATTTTTCTGTGCAAATGCAATGGTCTCTCGAATTTCTTGATCGCTAATAAATTCTTCGGCCTTTCGTGATTTGATGTTATACATATCTTTTCCTCTTTTATTCTTCCTCTTTTACTGAGCTCATATCCCCTCGATCTTCTACAATCTCATATCCAATTCGGCACATGCGCTCCTTCAATTTTGCTAATTCCTGTGCAGATTCACTGCCCGAAAATACCTTTTTGTCATAGAGTGTATACTTACTTCGCACTGCAAATGGCGACAAATTGGGCATAACCACATTGGCTCCTGCCAGTATTCCCTTTTCTCTTCCAAAATCATCAATGGTACTCAGTGCCGTCGTCGAAGGCAATAGATTTTTTGGACAAATTAGTCGAATTAACGACAATAAATAACAAGTAAAGTCTGCACTTCCTGCTTTTTCATTTCGAAATGGTGTGTCTTTTTGTGGGATAAATGGTCCAATGCCACACATCTGTGGTTGCAAATTTTCTATGAGCTTTAAATCCATTGCAAGACTCTCCACCGTTTGTCCAGGTGAACCAACCATAAATCCACATCCCACATAAAATCCAATTTCTTTTAACTCTCTAAGACATTCCAATCTTCTCTCAAAACTCATTTGCTCAGGGTGCAAATGTTGATAATGTTCCTTTTTTGCCGTCTCATGTCGAAGCAAAAATCGATCTGCCCCTGCATCAAATAACCTCTGATAGCTTTCTTTACTTCTTTCTCCAATCGACAAGGTAATGGCAACCTTCGGATATTCTCTCTTTATTCCTCTCAATAAATCAGTCATCACTACATCCGTAAAATATCCATCTTCTCCCCCTTGAAGTACAAATGTTCTAAAGCCAAGGGCATATCCCTCCCTACAACTTTCCATCACTTCTTCCTTCGTCAGGCGATATCTCGATACATTTTTATTGCTATGCCTTATTCCACAGTAGTAGCAATCATTCTTGCAAATATTGGTTAGCTCAATCAGCCCTCGAATAAAAATTTTATTCCCATACCATCTTTTTCTCACCTTTACTGCTTTTTTTCTGGCATACGCTGCATTCTCCTGTGTATAACCTTCAACGAGTCCTTTATACTCTTTGATCTCCAACTGATCGCCACGATATAGACGATCAATCAAATTTTTGACCCTATCTTCCATTGTCTCCTCGGCAAATGAGAGAGTCTCCAAGTCAAACTTGAAAACTCTCCCCTCATTTTTTGCTATATTCCTATGGTCACCTGAATACCCAACTGGCCATATTGCCATAGCACATCCATTACGCTATTGGCCACAGCCACACATCCATGCGTTGTTCCTGTTGGAGAATATCCTCCGTGGATCATAATCTCTCCACCCAAAGCGGTATTCCAAGGCGGACATTGACGATTGGCAATGGCATTTTTAATGGCATCTCTTTGCCCAGCTGTAATAATTCCCTGACTAAATCCACGATCGGCATCACTAGCTGTCGGATAGGACAATCCCAGAGATTTGTACGCAATGCTGTGTGAATTTCTTGTGCAGACATAAAAACTTCCCATTGGTGTAATGGCATCACCTTCCACACTCTTTGTCTGTGCAGAAACATTCTTTCCAATATTGCAATCCCAATGATTAACTTCCTGTCCATCCTTATATAAGGTCAACTTTCTCTGTAACTTACTGACATAAATGCTTACACCCGACTGTGCAATCGCACTGGCTGGTGTCATCGATGGTGTTCCAATTGTAGAATTGTTCGCCGTATTATTCGAATCATTCGCAACCGGTTTACTATTCCCTGAATCTTTCTTTACTCCCGGTCCGATCTGTTGTCTTTGTACTCTTGGTCCTACTCCAGGTCCTGATTGTGATGCTGATGTGTAACCAGCAGCCTGTGCAGCCGTTGACACGCCCAGCGTCATACATGCAGCAAGCAATAAAGTTTTTGTTACATTTTTCATCCTATAAAACTGTCCTCCTACTTCCATTTTTAACTTCTTTCCTACTATACCACAAGCAACCATCAAATAAAAGTAAAAGGTTTTTACAGTATCTTTTCAACAAACTTAATATTAATGTAATACTCTCTTTCCAAGTTTTATTGGTTTCTTTGGAAGAGAAAAGCTCTTTATCTTTTTCTCTTTTGGCTTATCTGACTTTACCACAAAGCGATCCATCAATTTTAACAAACCTGGCAAAAGTGTGGTGACAAATACCATTGAGCAAATGGCCCCTCTTCCAATCAAATGTCCCATTTCTGCAATTGCTGGCACAGAAGAAATAAAGTATACCGCATATCCACAGACCAACAAAATCGATCCCGAAGTCACAATGGAAGGAAGAGAA
Organism: Lachnospiraceae bacterium oral taxon 096; assembly: GCA_018141845.1. Lineage (NCBI taxonomy): Bacteria > Bacillati > Bacillota > Clostridia > Lachnospirales > Lachnospiraceae > Lachnospiraceae bacterium oral taxon 096. Next base: position 276,479 of record CP073340.1, read on the forward strand.
TGTTCAATTGTTGCGATTGCCGCCTCATTCTTTCCCATTTCCTTTCGAAAGCCAAGATAATTATCAATGGTCAAAATCGCATAATCTACGGTGGCTCCCTGTTGAATACAGCTGACAATCAAATATCCCATAAAGAGTAGACTGTCCCCCGCAATATATGGAAATGCCATATTGACAAATACGGCAATCTCAATCGGAATGAGTGCTACAATCGCAAGAATCGGTGTTTTAAATGAAAACGCAACAACCAAGAAAATACCCACCATTGCCAGATTATTGACTAAGGCATAGTCCTTAGTCAGCATATCCCTCATGTCCATCGTACTCGGCGTATTTCCTGTGACATAGGAGTCCTCTGGATAATACTTTTTAATTATCTCTGTAACTGCATTTGTAGACTGAAATGCTGCCTCACTTTCACTATTGGTTCTTGTATAAATCAAAAACCTCGTATAACCATTTTTGTGAAATAACTCTGTGGTTGACTTTGGCAAGATACTCTCTGGCACACCGTCAGGCAAATAGGCTGCAATCGATTGAACTTTTTTAATATCCTCTCTTGCCTTCAATTCATCAGAAAGTTTCTTTTCCTTGACATCATCCGTGTGGGGAAAAATGGCAACCAATAGATTCGATTTTCCAAATGTCTGATCAATCTCTTGTTGTTGGTCGTAAATCTTTGTTCCCTTTCCCGCACCAACAGCATCATTTCCAAACAGAAATGTATTCTTATTCTGAGCCACATAGGCAGGAAGAGCAATAATTAGCGAAAGAATAATCATCACTGGACTAATCTTTACAAATACTCTGGCTGTTCGCTTAAAACTTGGCAAAAATGAACGGTGATGAAACTTTTCTACCTGTGGAGACCAGTTTAAAATCAGCGATGGCATCAAAAAAATAACTGTAAATAAGCTACATAAAATACCCTTGGAAAGAACAAGTCCCATATCCTCTCCAATTTTAAACTTCATCAACACCAATACAATAAATCCCACAAATGTGGTCAAAGAACTAGCTAAAATGGTCTTGATCGATAGATCCAATGCCTTAGTCAAGGCTTCCTCTCGATTCGATGTCGTCTTTTGTTCTCTCATAAATGCATGAAGCATAAAAATAGCATAGTCCATGGAAACAGCCAATTGTAACACCGTCATCACATTATTTGACAAAAAGGAAATCTTGCCAAGTAAAATATTGCTTCCTCCATTTAAAAAAATAGCACTTCCAATAGCCGTTAAAAATAGCACTGGCTCAAACCAAGAAGAAGTTGTCAACAACAAAATCAAAAAAATAAAGATAAAGGCAATCACCAAAATCATATTCATCTGTGTGTTGACACTTTCTTCCGTTGCCAAGCTCTGTGGTGCAAGGCCTACAAAATATCCCTTGTCCCCTGTAATTTTTTGTAACTCCCGAATCGCCTTTTGTGTTGTCTTGCTGGTGTCTCCTTGCTTAAAAGTGATGTCCATAATGGCCTTATTGTCCTTATAATAGTCATCTAACTTTGAGAAATCAATAAAATCTGATCCCTCATAGACATCGGTGGTCGTATCACACCACAAAACCATATCCACACCATCAACCTTTTCCATCCTATTCTTTAATGCCTTGGCCTCATATAATGTGACATCATTGAGCATCACTCGGCCAGTACCTGGATATCCAAAACTCTCTTCCATCTTGTTAATCGCAGCCTTCGATGGAGCAGAATTTGGCAAATACTTCGTCAAGTCATAGTTAATTCCAACAAATGGAAATAACAATAAATTGACGAACACAATCAGAATAAATAATTTCTGTACTCCCTTATTGTGCCTTACAATAAATCCTGAAAGTTTCATTCTTTCTTCTCCTCTTCTCTATCTCCATTTTCTAGCTAAGTATAGTATAAAGGACAGTTGTTGTAAATATCAACACATAGCAAATAACGAACGATTATAATACAATCGTTCGTTATTTGCTATTTTTCCTGTTATTGATTTTTAATTTTCTCTGCAAGTTCCTCCAAATACGCCCATCTATCCATTTTTTCTAGGAGCTTGGTCTCTACTTCCTCCTTTTTCTTTGTCACTGTGGCTAGTTTTACATAGTCCGATGCCACTGCAATTTCCTCTTTTTCTAAATCTGCAAGTTTTTCTTCTAAGGCAGCAATCTCTTCTTCAATCACCTCAAAGTCCTTTTGTTCCTGATAAGTAAACTTTAACTTTTTTTCTCTCTGCTTCCAAGTGACCTTAGAATTTCCAGATGCCTCCCCTTCCTTCTTTGATGGAGTGGCAACATTTACTGCCGATTGCTTTTTCCCGACCTTATTCCAGTAATCTGTATAACCACCCTCATATTGCGAAATCTGTCCATTCCCCTCAAATGCAAAAATTCGTCGAACTGTTCGATCGAGGAAATAGCGATCATGAGAAACAATGATAACCACTCCCTGAAAATGATCCAAAAAGTCCTCCAAAATGGTCAGTGTTGCAATGTCTAAATCATTGGTTGGCTCATCAAGAATCAAAACATTGGGAGCTTCCATCAACACCCTCAGTAAATTAAGTCTCCTCTTTTCTCCTCCAGAAAGTTTTTCAATGAATGTGTATTGCATCTGTGGAGTAAATAAAAATCGCTCAAGCATTTGGGAAGCAGAAATCAATCCATCTTCTGTGCGAACATACTCTGCTGTCTCCTTAATATAATCAATAACTCGCATTTTCGGATCCATATAAGCAATGCCCGCATTGGAATCCCTCTCCATCTCTTGACTATAATAACCAATCTTTACTGTCTGACCAATCAAAATTTCTCCTGCATCAGGTTGAACCTGACCAATAATCATCTTCATCAAGGTAGTCTTTCCACTGCCATTGCTTCCAACAAATCCAATGCGATCATTCTTTAAAAAGATATAGTTAAAATCTTTAATCAATGTCCTTCCATCATAGCTTTTATTGATATGTTGAAGTTCAATAATACTTCTACCTAAACGAGAAGAAATAGAGCCCATCTCGACTTTTCCCTGTTCCTTGAAGTCTTGTACATTTTTCATTTCTTCGTAGCGCTCAATTCTTGCCTTTTGCTTTGTTGACCTTGCCCTCGCTCCTCGTCTTATCCACTCCAACTCCGTGCGAAGAATCGATTTTCTCTTTCTCTCAGAGGCCAGAAGCATCTCTTCCCTCTGTGTCTTTAGCTCCAAAAATCCTGTATAATTGGTATGATAGGAATATAATTTTCCTTGATCTAACTCAACAATCGAATTTGTCACTGCATCAAGAAAATAGCGGTCATGAGTAACCATCACCAGTGCAGCCTTTAATTTTTTTAACTTTTCTTCCAAAAACTCATTCATTTCCAAATCTAAATGATTTGTCGGTTCATCAAGCACAATGACATCCGCCGGTACACTCAACACTCGCACGAGAGCTACTTTCTTTCTTTGCCCACCACTGAGTAATAAGGTCTTTTTGTCAAACTCATGAATGCCAAGCTCAAGCAACATCGCCTTCGCATCAGCACGAATGGCCTCAATATTATCTGCATTTTCTGTTCCCTTGACGGCCGAGGCAAGCACGGTTTCTTCTGAGTCAAATTCTGGATTTTGAGGCAAGTAGCTAATCACAATGTGATTTGCCTTTACATAGGTTCCCGCATCTAGCTCCTCACATCCTGCAATAATACGAAGTAATGTGCTCTTTCCTGAACCATTGACACCAATAATTCCAACTTTCTCCCCCTCGTGAAGATAAAAATCAGTCTGATCTAAGAGCTGTCGCCCAATAAAATTTTTCTCTGCCTTCTCGATATTAATGAGATTCATCTCTGCCTGTCTCCCCCGCTTTTAATTCCTCTGTTTCTTCTATTTTTTGCCTTGTCCAAAGATCAAGTTCCTCTCTCAATTCAGTCAAATACTTTGAAAAAGCTGTGTTCTTTACAGCATAAGTAAATTGTAAAGTGTATTCCAGTGGGATCCAAGTTTGAATATCTGATTCATCATGTGAAATCACGGCCTCTAATTTATCCAATGCCTTATAAGTCTTGGCCTCTATGGTCTTAAGATCTTCCATCTCCCTTAAAAGCTCTTGCCACTCTCTTTTTTGTGATTCAGGAAAAGTTTCTACCCAAGAAGTAAAAATTTTCTCCTCTTCCTTGACATCCGCATCTGTCTTGTCAAAAAACGGTATATCTCCTGTAAATGCTTCACCTAAGTCATGAATTAAACACATCCGAATCACTTTATTCATGTCCACCTTGGCAAATTCCTCTTCCCAGGACAAGAGCATTGCCATTAGTGCCATTCGATAAGTATGATCTGCGACACTTTCCTTTCGATTTTCCTCTGTGTAGCAATGGCGAGTATTCACCTTCAATCTCCCTGCAATTTTTAAAATTTCTAAAAATTCTGTTGTTGTCATCTCCTACCTCCCTAAAAAATTATCACTGATTACCATTCTATCGATATTCAAGAATCTCTTCAAGTCATAAATTCCAGTAATATTTAACCAACGAAAAAACGACATTGTAAACTACCTACAATGCCGTTCTCATCTATAAAACTATTCTTATTCATTAGAGCGCGAGACGGGACTCGAACCCGCGACCCCGACCTTGGCAAGGTCGTACTCCACCAACTGAGCCACTCGCGCAAATTCATACCTTCAAAACCACATATCAAACACCATCTATCCATTTCCAACCAATCCGACTTGTTGGTTAAACCCTCGACCGATTAGTAACAGTCAGCTAAGTATGTTGCCACACTTACACCTCTGCCCTATCTACCTCGTCGTCTTCAAGGGGTCTTACTACTTGCGTATGAGATATCTCATCTTGAGGGGGGCTTCACGCTTAGATGCCTTCAGCGTTTATCCCGGCCCGACTTGGCTACCCTGCGATGGGGTTGCTCCCCAACAGGTGCACCAGCGGTCAGTCCATCCCGGTCCTCTCGTACTAAGGACAGCTCCTCTCAAATATCTTACGCCCACGCCGGATAGGGACCGAACTGTCTCACGACGTTCTGAACCCAGCTCGCGTACCGCTTTAATGGGCGAACAGCCCAACCCTTGGGACCGACTTCAGCCCCAGGATGCGATGAGCCGACATCGAGGTGCCAAACCACTCCGTCGATGTGAACTCTTGGGAGTGATAAGCCTGTTATCCCCAGGGTAGCTTTTATCCGTTGAGCGATGGCAATCCCACTTTATACCACCGGATCACTAAGTCCTACTTTCGTACCTGCTCCACCCGTCGGTGTCGCAGTCAAGCTCCCTTCTGCCTTTGCACTCTTTGAATGGTTTCCGACCATTCTGAGGGAACCTTTGAGCGCCTCCGATACCCTTTCGGAGGCGACCGCCCCAGTCAAACTCCCCATCTGACAGTGTCCCCCACCCGGATCACGGGTGCAGGTTAGAAATCCAATCATACAAGGGTGGTATCCCAACAGCGGCTCTGCAAAGACTGGCGTCCTTGCTTCTTCGCCTCCCACCTATCCTGTACAGGTATAATCGAATCCCAGTATCAAACTAGAGTAAAGCTCCATGGGGTCTTTCCGTCCTGGCGCAGGTAACCAGCATCTTCACTGGTACTTCAATTTCACCGGGTGCATTGTTGAGACAGTGCTCAAATCATTACGCCTTTCGTGCGGGTCGGAACTTACCCGACAAGGAATTTCGCTACCTTAGGACCGTTATAGTTACGGCCGCCGTTTACTGGGGCTTCAATTCAAAGCTTCGTTGCCTGACTTCTCCTCTTAACCTTCCAGCACCGGGCAGGCGTCAGCCCATATACCTCACCTTTCGGTTTCGCATAGACCTGTGTTTTTGCTAAACAGTTGCTTGAGCCTATTTTCTGTGGCCATCCCGGAGGATGGCACCCCTTCTCCCGAAGTTACGGGGTCATTTTGCCGAGTTCCTTAACAATGCTTCTCCCGCCGGCCTTAGGATTCTCTCCTCATCCACCTGTGTCGGTTTACGGTACGGGCACTTATTATACAATAGCGGCTTTTCTTGACAGCTCCTTCTCCAACTTCCCTACTTGATTTCGGTCCGCATCACCTATTCCTGTTGCATGGCGGATTTTCCTGCCATACCAGTACTTGGCTTGCCCCAGTCTTTGCATTCCTGGGTTTGGATACGTCTCTGTGTCCCCACATTTCTGATAATAAGCGGTACAGGAATCTAAACCTGTTGTCCATCGACTACGTCTTTCGACCTTGCCTTAGGCCCCGACTTACCCAGAGCAGATCAGCTTTACTCTGGAAACCTTAGATATTCGGCCTGAAGGATTCTCACCTTCATCTCGCTACTCATTCCGGCATTCTCTCTTTTTATTACTCCACTGCTCCTTATCGGTACAGCTTCTACGCCTATAAAAATGCTCCTCTACCAATGTATTGCTACATTCCTAAGCTTCGGTGTTGTGTTTTAGCCCCGGACATTTTCGGCGCAAGACCTCTCGACTAGTGAGCTATTACGCACTCTTTGAATGTGTGGCTGCTTCTAAGCCAACATCCTAGTTGTCTCTGAAATCTCACATCCTTTTCCACTGAACACATACTTTGGGACCTTAGCTGTAGGTCTGGGCTCTTTCCCTTTTGACTACCCAACTTATCTCGTGCAGTCTGACTCCTGTTCATCATTTCGATGGCATTCGCAGTTTGATATCTCTTAGTAAGCTTTGACGCCCCCTTAAGAATTCAGAGCTCTACCTCCATGAAACTAAAACAAGGCTAGTCCTAAAACTATTTCGAGGAGAACCAGCTATCTCCGGGTTCGATTGGAATTTCTCCCCTATCCACACCTCATCACCACCCTTTTCAACGGATGTGTGTTCGGTCCTCCATTCACTTTTACGCGAACTTCAACCTGGACATGGATAGATCACCCGGTTTCGGGTCTACATCCACTGACTATCTCGCCCTATTCAGACTTGGTTTCCCTTCGGCTTCACACCTGTAGTGCTTAACCTTGCCAGTCAATGTAACTCGCCGGACCGTTCTACAAAAAGTACGCGGTTGTGCGTTCATGTATCGCACTTCCACAGCTTGTAAACATAGGGTTTCAGGTTCTCTTTCACTCCCCTCCCGGGGTCCTTTTCACCTTTCCTTCACAGTACTATGCGCTATCGGTCACTAAGGAGTATTTAGCCTTGGGGGGTGGTCCCCCCGACTTCCCACAAGGTTTCTCGTGTCTCGTGGTACTTTGGATCCTGCTCGCTGTCTATTGCTTTCCCATACGCGGCTCTCACGCTTATTGCCAGCTTTTCCAAAACTGTTCTGGTAACAAATCGACTCACTTGTTGCAGTCCGTAACCCCGCGGTGCACGCACCACGGTTTAGGCTCTTTCGGTTTCGCTCGCCGCTACTCCCAAAATCGAGTTTTCTTTCTTTTCCTCCGGCTACTTAGATGTTTCAGTTCACCGGGTTCCCTTCCATACGTTATGTATTGGCGCATGGATACTTGGAGTTTGTCCAAGTAGGTTTCCCCATTCAGATATCTACGGATCAAAGGATATGTGCTCCTCCCCGTAGCTTTTCGCAGCTTATCACGTCTTTCATCGGCTCTTAGTGCCTAGGCATCCACCCTACGCTCTTTATGTTTAACCAACTTCGTCATCTTCTGCGGTGAAGATCACTTTCTCAGATACTAGCGTGTATCTAGTTGGTCGGTTTGGTTTGTTTCTTTTTTCGGATACTAAATCATTGCGATTTAATATCACCTCGGATGTCTAAAATATTTAATCAAATATTCTAAATCTGTTTGATATGCAGTTTTCAAAGTACGATGCTAGATCTCTCTAGCGAGTGGAGATGGAGAGATTCGAACTCTTGACCCCCTGCTTGCAAGGCAGGTGCTCTCCCAACTGAGCTACACCCCCATAAATTTGGCACCCACCTACTCTCCCATACCGTCTCCAGTATAGTACCCTCGGCCGCTTAGGTCTTCACCATCGTGTTCGGGATGGGAACGGGTGTTACCCCTAAGCGCATCGGCACCAAAAAGGTTGATGACCTTGGATTAAAGATTAAACAGTACCCACAACCCCTACTTCTTCCTTAGAAAGGAGGTGATCCAGCCGCACCTTCCGATACGGCTACCTTGTTACGACTTCACCCCAGTTATCCTCCCTGCCTTCGGCAGCTCCCTCCTTGCGGTTGGGTCACTGACTTCGGGCATTGATGACTCCCATGGTGTGACGGGCGGTGTGTACAAGACCCGGGAACGTATTCACCGCAGCATGCTGATCTGCGATTACTAGCGATTCCAGCTTCATGTAGGCGAGTTGCAGCCTACAATCCGAACTGAGACGTTATTTTTGTGATTGGCTTGACCTCGCGGTTTCGCTTCACTTTGTTTACGCCATTGTAGCACGTGTGTAGCCCAAATCATAAGGGGCATGATGATTTGACGTCATCCCCACCTTCCTCCAGGTTATCCCTGGCAGTCTCCCTAGAGTGCCCATCTGACTGCTGGCTACTAAGGACAAGGGTTGCGCTCGTTGCGGGACTTAACCCAACATCTCACGACACGAGCTGACGACAACCATGCACCACCTGTATCCGCTGTCCCGAAGGAAAGTTCCCATTACGGAACCGTCAACGGTATGTCAAGACTTGGTAAGGTTCTTCGCGTTGCTTCGAATTAAACCACATGCTCCACCGCTTGTGCGGGTCCCCGTCAATTCCTTTGAGTTTCATTCTTGCGAACGTACTCCCCAGGTGGAATACTTAATGCGTTAGCGGCGGCACCGAAAGACTATGTCCCCCGACACCTAGTATTCATCGTTTACCGCGTGGACTACCAGGGTATCTAATCCTGTTTGCTCCCCACGCCTTCGAGCCTCAACGTCAGTTATCGTCCAGTAAGCCGCCTTCGCCACCGGTGTTCCTCCCAATATCTACGCATTTCACCGCTACACTGGGAATTCCACTTACCTCTCCGACACTCTAGCTTCACAGTTTCCAAAGCAGTCCCGGGGTTAAGCCCCGGGCTTTCACTTCAGACTTGCCAAGCCGTCTGCGCTCCCTTTACACCCAGTAAATCCGGATAACGCTTGCCCCCTACGTATTACCGCGGCTGCTGGCACGTAGTTAGCCGGGGCTTCTTAGTCAGGTACCGTCATTTTCTTCCCTGCTGATAGAGCTTTACATACCGAAATACTTCTTCACTCACGCGGCGTCGCTGGATCAGGGTTCCCCCCATTGTCCAATATTCCCCACTGCTGCCTCCCGTAGGAGTTTGGGCCGTGTCTCAGTCCCAATGTGGCCGATCACCCTCTCAGGTCGGCTACTGATCGTCGCCTTGGTAAGCCTTTACCCCACCAACTAGCTAATCAGACGCGGGTCCATCTTGCACCACCTCAGTTTTTACCCCTGTACCATGCGGTACTGTGGTCTTATGCGGTATTAGCAGTCGTTTCCAACTGTTGTCCCCCTGTGCAAGGTAGGTTACCCACGCGTTACTCACCCGTCCGCCACTCAGTCTGTTATTCTTCCACCCGAAGGTCTCCAAACAACAGCTTCGTTCGACTTGCATGTGTTAAGCACGCCGCCAGCGTTCATCCTGAGCCAGGATCAAACTCTCATGTTTAAGTTTTTGATCTAGGTCATGATTGCACTAGCAATTTGTATCCTATGATTACTGAAGCTTTGTTTTCACAAAGCCAAAGGTTTTATTACATTCTTGAAATTCTTTAAGAAATTTCAGGGTTATGTGTACTGTTTAATCTTTAATTTTCAAGGTTCTTTGTTGTCGCTTCGTCAGCGACTCAGATATAATATCATAGTACTATATCTGCGTCAAGTATTTTTTTGATTTTTTTTATTTTTTATTCAAACCTTATGATAAATCAACTAACTCCTCTAATTTTGGCGGATCAAAGTGGAATCCAACGCCAATACTTCCACTCTTCATCACAATTTCTGCCGCATACTCTGTAGCCATTTTCAACGCCCTCTGCACATCTTGGTCTTTCAAATAACTGACCAAAAAAGCAGCAATAAAAGAGTCTCCTGCCCCCAGTGCATCCTTTGCCGCCACTGCCTTGACATCCTGCTCATAGTAGTTCTTGCCATCATAGGCAAAGGCTGATTGCGTCCCTCTCGTTCCAATGGCAATTTTGCACCCCGCCTCCACAGCAGAGCGTAAAACAGACTTTGTCTTCTCATCATCTAAGTGACTGCACGAAAAAAATCCATAGTGAATATAGGGTGCCATTTCTTTAATTTCTTTTTCTGTAAATACTTCATAAAAGTCATAGCAAACCTTAATCCCTCTGTGCGATAACATTTCAATTTTTTCTCTGGAAACATTGGCACATCGCCCAGCACAGAGCACATCAAATGTCTCAATATATTGAAGTTCCTCTTCCGTAAATTGGATAGGATTTTTATCTGCTGCTCCTTCTTGATTCCACATCAAAAAAATGCGGTCGCCATCTTCCTTCAATTCCACAAGGCTGTATCCACTGGAGCCTTTTTCCCTTCGACAAGCACACATATCCACACCCAAATTCTTCAATGTGTCCTGCAAATATCCTGCCGCCAAATCTCTAGCAAAAACACCTAAAAAGCCAGCTTCTTCGCCCAGTAATGCGACATTACAGGCAATATTATACTCATTTCCTCCCGGAAACATTTCCTTATGTGCTGGATAGATGTCCATTGTCGGTACACCCGTCCCCAATATTCGTATTTTTCTCATTCGTCTTTCTTTTCTTCCCAAAAATTTACTGGCTCATAATCTTGCAATTGAGCCAAAAATCCCCTCTCTTTCAATTTTTCTTGAACCAAATCAAGAATCTCACTGCTTTCTGCCACAATGGTGTGGTAGTGATATCCGGCCGTTGTATTCTTCAGTAGACTTGATTTTCCCGTGCGAATATCTTCCATAAAGCGTTCAATATCGATGCGGCTTTTAATATCCAATTTGGCACGCACCACGCCGTAAGCTCTATGATAGACAAATACATCCTCAACCACTGCTCCACAATCGACAATTAAGCTCAACTCCTCCTCCACCTCATTGTCACTGTGAACAACTTTAAAAATTCTTTTTGCTTTCTTGTTCAGACAAATATAGCCCGAACTGGTTGCTACGATTTCATCGCCTGATGCACGCAATATTGCCATATCCTGTACTATGACTTGTCTACTCACTGCACAGAGTCTTGCCAATTCCTTTCCAGAAACAGGAATGCTACTCTCTTTAAGAATTTTCATTATCTTTTCTCTTCGTTTTGCTGCCTCCATATATTTCCTCAATCTTTTCTTTTAATGCTATGCGATAGGGTTTTTCCAATTTTGCCTGCTGAAGAATCTCATCCTGACAAAATACTTCTTCGGCTTCGCCCTCTGCCAATATTTTACCATGAAATAACACCATGACACGCTCAAAATTTTCTAACACAAAATCCATGTCGTGCAAGATAGCAATCACACATTTTCCCTTTGCCCTGAGCACTTTAATGATATTTGCAATTCTATCCTTTCCCACACTATCTTGTGCAATGGTTGGCTCATCAAGAATCATAACTTTTGGATCCATTGCAATAACACTGGCAATTGCGATCATCTTTCTTTCTTGTAAACTCAAATCATAGGGATTGGCCTGTGCTTGATGGGAAAGTCCCACCATCTCTAGTGCCTCGTTTGCCATTTCTTCAGCATTTTTCATTCCTAAATTTTTCGGGCCAAACATCACTTCTTGTAAGACATTCGATTGAAAGATTTGGTCATCTGGATTTTGGAACACATAGCCAACCTCTTTCGCTAGGCTTGCCACCGTTTTTTCCTTGATATTCTCTCTGCCATATAGAATATCACCTTTCTGCGGGCTCAACAATCCCTTTAGTAATTTGACTAAAGTGGTCTTTCCCGCACCATTTTCTCCCACAATCGCAGTAGAACGGGCATCTAGAGAAAGAGAGAAATCTGAAAAAATAGGGGAATCCTCGACATAAGAAAAATCCATTCCTTGAATGCGAAATACCTCTTCTGCTTGATAACTTTCTCTTTTTTCATCTAGTGAAAGATTCACCTTCTGTTTCACACTTTGTAAAAATTCTTCTGCGGTGATCGGATAGCGTCCTTGTGCTGTCTTTATATTGTGTTCTCTTGCTATACGAACATAGATTGGAGGGGCAATCCCTAGGTCTGTTCTCTGTAAAACTTCTTCTGTCTTTCCAAAGGCAATGCATTTTCCTCCCTCTAGTACCAACAACTTGTCACAATGTCTTGCCATCAATTCTATCTTTTGCTCGACAATGATGATGGTCTTGCCCTCTTTTGCCATGTCTTCTACAATTGAAAATATTTCCTTTGTTGCTCTAGGATCTAGCTGTGATGTTGGCTCATCAAAAATCATCACCTTGGGATTCATCACAAGCATTGAGGCAATCGCCACACGCTGCATCTGTCCACCGGAAAGCAAAAATGGATTTTTCTCTCGGTATTCCCATATACCCAATTTTTTTAATACTTTTTCGACTCGCCTGTGAATTTCATCCCTTGGAATCCCCAAATTTTGAAGCCCATAAGCAACTTCTCCATAGACATTGTCCTTTGCTCCTGATAGTTGTGTAAATGGATTTTGAAAGATCATTCCAACATCTTCGCACATCTGCTCCACTGGACATTCCCCCACAACCTTTTCTCCTACTCTTACCCGTCCACCATAGGCTCCTCGGTAGAAATTTGGAACTAGACCAATCAAAGCTTGAGCCAAAGTGCTCTTTCCCGATCCACTTCTTCCTATCACACCAATAATTTCTCCCTGCTCAATCTCCACATTGATGTCATCCAGTGCCAGTTTATTCATCCCTGGATAGCGATACTTTAAATGCCCAATAGAAATGATCCCCATTTTACTAACCTCCACAAAAATGCAATTAAAAGAATAAGCCCACACATCCACAGTATCACTCGATCTGCATTTGTTTTCTCTTTCCTATCTAAATAGGTCTTTTTTGTCTTTCTTCCAAACCCTCGAACCTCTAGAGCCATGGCCCTTTCTCTGGAGGCATTGAGTGCACTAATCACTACAGGAGAAACTAATGGCAATGTGGCACGAATTCGTAGCCAAAGATTGCCATCCACCTCCATTCCTCGACTTCTTTGTGCATCAATAATGGCATCCTTTGTTCCAAGCATTTGAGGCACAATTTGAAATACCGCAATAATCATGTAGCCCATTTTTGTTGGCATTCCCATTTGTTCTAATTCTTCTACAAATTCATCGATGGAAGTAGTCAACACAAAGACAGCAAAGGCAAAGAGCATATTAAAGAGATTAAGCCCTAGAGAAAGTGCATAGAGTAATCCCTCTCGAAAAAACTTCGCCATAAAAATATGAAAGACTTGCGTTTGATTGTGCTTATAAAACATTCCTTGAATAATGAAAATCACCACCACCAAAGTAATCGAAAATCCAAAGAGTGGAAGTGCTCGGAAAAACACCTTTCCACTCCAAAGGAGTGCTAAGCTACAGAGTATAGTCACCACAAAGAGCCATCTCTTTCCAACCAATAATGGCAATAAAATAGCTGTCAGTGCATACACAGCCATTGTACATGGATGCAGGCGATTTAGCCATGTTCCTCTATTTTGATATAATTGCATTAGTCCAACCTCTCAATCTCTGTATTGACATCATACAGTGCCACTAGTTGTTTTGGTAAACCACGAAGTAATTGCCTAGCAATAAGGACAGTAATGACCTTATCGGGAATATCTACCACCATCTCATCGACAAAGGAACCAAAGAGCAAACTCATTCCTCTTGCCTGTGTCAAGCCAAATAATGCATCCCCCCAGACATTGCCCGTAGTACCTCCCCAAAACAAAATATTGAGCGGTGTCGAAATGCACACGGCAACCAGTCCAGCCACAATGGCCGTAATCACTGCACCGACTGGTGTCCTCACCAAATCAAGCCGTGCCAAAAGTCCAACAAAAAAGCCAATTCCCGCACTGGTGAGCGAATAAATTAAGGTGATGTTATCTCCCGTTGTCAATCCATAAATCAAATTATTGAATGCTCCACACAGTGCGCCAACAATTGGTCCACCAAGACATGCCCCCATACAAGTTCCAATGGAATCCAGCCAAAGTGGCAATTTTAATAGCGTTGCAAAAAACTTTCCCAAGTAATTCATTCCGATACAGGCTGGAATCAACACCACCACTGCTGTCGAAAACCTTGTTTTGAGTAACTTTCCCATGATGACCTCCATTTTCTAGCTGACAAGACAGCTGTAAATACAGTCACATCATACTTCTAGCACTCCTTTTTGTCAAGATTCTTCAGTGATTTTTCCAATGTAAACCAAAAACACACACCCTCTTTTGTGTTATACACACCACAATGTTGATGATGAGCTTCCACAATCGCCTTGACAATAGACAAACCAATGCCACTTCCGCCATAACTTCTAGAATGTGCCTTGTCCACCTTGTAGAACTTATCCCAAAGATGTTCCAAATCCTCGTCTGAAATACTTTTTCCTGTATTCTTTATGCTCACACACACACCGTCTTCTTCTTTCAGTTCAATCTCAATTTTTCCTGGCTCACTGACATGGTGAATGGCATTGCTCACAAAGTTTGTTACCACCTCTTCTATTTTAAATTCGTCAGCACAAACAAAAATAGATGCGTCCCCTTCCAATGTCATTTCCACATTCTTATCGACAAGAAGAATTTTTGTTGAGTCCATCACATCGTGAATGAGTTCACAAATATCAAAGGTAGACAGCTGCATTGACTGTGTTCCTGATTCGAGGGCACTTAAATTTAATAATTGCTTGACCATTAAATTCATCTTCTCTGCCTCATCCATAATGACTTCTGTGTAGTAATTTCTGCTCTCCTCATCCTCACAAAGACCATCATTTAGCCCCTCAGCATACCCCTGAATCAAAGCAATCGGTGTCTTTAATTCGTGAGAGACATTGGCGATAAATTCCCTTCGCATCTCATCAATTTCTTCCTTTTTCTTGATGTCCTCTTGGAGCAGAGCATTGGCCTCCTTTAATTGTGCAATGGTTTCTTTTAACTTCTGTGCCATCACATTCATATTTGTTCCCAACACCCCAATTTCATCCAAACTATTGCCCACATATTGAGCATCAAAATCCAGTTTTCTCAATCGCTCGGAGACTTGAGCCAAATCTTGAATTGGTTTTGTAATATGTCTTGCAATCGTGTAACTAGCTATGGTCGCAAGAATAAGCGTGACAATTCCAATATAGAGCAAAAAGCGGTTAGACAAATCCACACTCTCTTTTAGACCTGCAACTGGCGTTGACATCAAAATCATACTCTGATTGTCTCTACTATAGCCGAAGCATTCAATATAGACATAATCTGTATTCTGCACACGGTGAATCATAATGCGATAATTTTCATTCTTGTAAATGCTAGTGACCCCATTGCCTTTTGTACTGTCAAACAGTCCTGCCCGAACTCTCTTATCTAACAACTCGCCATCTCTTTCATTAGAAACAACGCCTACATTGGTAACGGAATCCACAACCGCTACCGAAAGATTATATTTATTGGAATAACTTTCGATTAAATTTCCTAATTTTTTTAGTGTGTCTGTGTCATCTGAAATCGCCGTGTCCTTATTTTCTCTGGTTATAATAATTTTATCTATGCTCTCATAGGCATTTTTAATTACCCCCACCTTTTGAGCACGATAAAACAATTCAAGCCCAAATGTATTGAGCAAAAATAGACTCGCAAAGAGCAGACAAATAATGCCCCAAATTAAAAATGTCAGCTTTGCCTTGATGGAATATCTATGCATTTTCCACCTCAAACTTATAACCCATTCCCCAAATGGTCTTAATATACTCTCCCTTTGTGCCCATCTTTGCTCTCAACTTCTTGACATGGGTGTCAATGGTTCTGGCATCTCCAAAATAGTCATAGTTCCAGACATTATTCAAAATCTTTTCTCTAGACAGTGCAATCCCCTTATTCTCCATAAAGTAATTGAGCAACTCAAACTCCTTATAGCTAAGTTCAACAATCTTTCCATCGATACTCACTTCGTGAGCAGCCTTATCAATGACAATACCACCCATTTCAATTTTTTCTTCCTCTACCCCAAAACTTCTTCTCAAGATAGCCTCGACTCTCGCCACCAAAATTTTAGGACTAAATGGCTTTGTGATATACTCATCTACTCCCAAAGAAAATCCCTGCAATTCATCTCTTTCCTCACTTCTTGCTGTCAGCATGATAATTGGCACATTTGAATTTTCCCGAATAATACGCAAAGTCTCCCACCCGTCCATCTTTGGCATCATAACATCAAGTAAAATCAACTTGATATCTCGATTGGCCATAAATTTTTCTACGGCATCTTCCCCATTTTCTGCTTCCATTACCCGGTAGCCCTTAATCGACAAAAAGTCTTTCACTAACTTTCTCATTCTCGCCTCATCATCTACCACCAATATTTTTACTGCATCCATCATTTTCCTCCTCTAAAAAAAATCTGCCAAAATCAGTAGGTCACCGATTCTAGCAGATCTTTTGTTTCTAATTATTTGTTTCCTTGATTTGAATATTTAATTCTTCCAATTGCTGTGGATCCACAAAGTCAGGTGCCTGTGTCATCAAATCTGATGCATCCTTTACCTTTGGAAATGCCATAACATCGCGAATAGAGTCTGCACCAACCATTAACATTACCACTCGGTCAAGGCCATAGGCCAATCCTGCATGTGGTGGAACACCGTATTTAAATGCTTCCAACAGATAGCCAAATCTCTCTTCGGCCACTTCCTTTGAAAGTCCAAGAACTTCAAACATCTTCTCCTGAATATCTGCTTGATGAATTCTCACTGAACCGCCACCAAGCTCTGTTCCATTGAGTACAATGTCATATGCCTTTGCACGAACTCGGCCTGGATCAGAATCAATATATTGCCAATCTTCTTCCATTGGCATAGTGAATGGATGATGCATCGCCTTAAAGCGATTTTCCTCATCAGACCACTCAAGTAATGGAAATTCAGTAACCCACAAAAACTTAAAATCATCTTTCTTAAAAAGTCCAAGTTGTGCAGCAATTTCACAGCGAAGAGCACCGAGCACAGACCAAACAATGGTGTTTTTATCTGCTGCAAAAAGGAGTAGATCTCCTGGCTCTCCCTCCATTGCCACCACAATATTTTTCAATTCTTCCTCAGACATAAACTTTGCAAAGGAAGACTTTACATTTCCATCTTCCTCCAGTGCAATGTAGGCCAGTCCCTTTGCCCCATATCCCTTGGCAAATTCTACAAGTGCATCAATCTTTTTTCTTGGCATATGTCCCTGTCCCTTAGCATTAATGCCTCGAACTGTTCCGCCAGCGGTGATCGCATTTTTAAAAACTGCAAATTCTGTATTTTTTACTACTTCTGTAATATTCTTTAATTCCATTCCAAAGCGAAGGTCTGGTTTATCTGAACCAAAGCGATCCATAGCCTCTTGCCATGTCATTCTCTGAATTGGAAGGCTAATTTCTACACCAAGCACTTCCTTAAATAGTCTTTGCAATAGACGCTCATTGACTTCCATAACATCTTCTTGATCGACAAAGGACAACTCCATATCAATTTGAGTAAATTCTGGCTGTCGATCTGCTCTTAAATCCTCATCTCTATAACAGCGAGCAAGCTGAAAATAGCGGTCATATCCAGAGCACATCAACAATTGCTTAAAGAGCTGGGGAGATTGTGGAAGTGCATAGAATGCACCTGGGTGTACACGGCTTGGTACAAGATAATCCCTTGCTCCCTCTGGAGAGCTCTTAATTAATGTCGGTGTCTCAATCTCTAAAAATCCCTCCTGTGCAAGAAAAAGTCTCGTCAAAGTTGCAATCTGACTTCTTGTCATAATATTCTTTTGAAGATCTGGACGACGAAGATCAAGATAGCGATACTTTAGTCGAATGTCTTCCTTGGTCTTTGCATTTGCCTCAATTGGAAATGGAGGTGTCTCTGACTCAGAAAGAATGCGAATAGCTTTTGCCCTTACTTCTAAATTTCCTGTGGTAAGATTTTCATTGGATGCACCACTTCTTTTTTCCAGCACCCCTGTCACAGCAATACAAAATTCTGCACGCAACTTTCCTGCCTTTGCAAAGGCCTCACTTCCACAGTCATCCTCCTCAAAGACGATCTGCAAAAGCCCTGAGCGGTCTCGAAGGTCAACAAAGATCAGACTTCCCTTATTTCTGCTCTTTTGTACCCAACCCATCACCGTCACTTCATCGCCAATACTAGCATTGACTACTTCTGCACATCTATGGCTTCTCTTTAAGCCCAACATTGATTCTGCCATTATCTTCTCCCCTACTTCTTTAATTCTTCTCTATAAAATTCTCTAAATTCTGTATAGCCCTCTGCCTCTAATTGTGTCTTTTGGAATTTCTTATTCTTGTTCATTCCTGAAACAAGGACAATATTTCCTGCATTTCTTTCTGCATCTGCTGTCTGTAAAATCTCGGCCATTTTTTCCACCTCTATTCCCTTTTCAAATAAAAAGGCCTTCTTCTCTCTGGCAGGGATTTGAAATTTTTGATCCAGCAATATCGTAATAATTCGCTCAAAGCCAATAGAAAATCCACAAGCTGGTGTATCCTTTCCTGTAAACTTTCCAATCATCTTGTCATAGCGACCACCACCAGCAACCGATCCACCAAAGCCCTCCATAGAAACCTCAAAAATCGTTCCCGTGTAATAGCCCATTCCACGCACAAGTGTCGGATCAAATTCCAGTGAAAAACTTCCCTTCTTGCAAGCACTGACCATATCCATAATCTGTGCAAGATTTTCTACGGTCTCCTTTTTGATATGTTCTTGTCCAAGCTTTTCAAAGAGTCCACGAACAGCACTAGCATCCTTTCCAAGGGTTGTAAACAATGCCATATACTTGTCCACGGCTTCCCTTGAAAATCCATTTTCAACCAATTCCCCAGCAACACCATCCGCACCGATTTTATCCATCTTATCTAAGATAATAAACACCATATCGGTGCTTTCTTCTGGAAATCCTGCATAGGAAGCCATCGCACGAAGAATTTCCCTATCATTCATTCTTACACAAAATTGATTGTCTGGGCAAATTCTAGAAAGTGAGGTTGTCGCCGCCAAAATCAATTCAATCTCTGCCAGATGGCTGGCCTCACCCAAAATATCAATATCACATTGTGTGAATTGACGAAATCTTCCCTTTTGTGGACGGTCCGCTCTCCACACACTTCCAATTTGCAATGCTTTAAATGGCGAAGGCAAGTTTGCAGCATTATTGGAGTAATAGCGTGCCAAAGGCAAAGTTAAATCGTAGCGAAGCCCAGAATCTGTTAAATCTACCTCCTCCTTAGCTTCCTCTACATTTAATTTTTCTCCACGCTTTAACACTTTAAAAATTAACTTTTCATTATCTCCACCTTGTTTTGAAAGCAAGTTTTCAATATGCTCCACACAAGGCGTTTCAATGGACGAAAATCCAAAACTTCTATAGATATCCTTAATTACATTCATCAGATAATCTCTGATAGCCATTTCTTCTGGAAGAATATCCTTCATTCCAGTCACCGGTTTTTTTATCAATGCCATAGTTTTCTCTAAACCTTTCATCTATTGTATACATCTATCTTAGCGTCTGTGTCTGATTTTGCAAGTAAAAATTGTTCTTTTCTTTGAATCAATTGATCAAGTCGCTCGATATAGAGCTTTGGGTCTTTGACATTTTCCACACGCTCAATGCGGTCTTCTTTTGGAAATACAATTTTTGAACTCGTCCCTGCACCACAGGCGACAATCGTCTGTTTTTCTTCCATAATTAGAATATTGTAGATGCACACCTTTCCCTCTTTCGCATAGCCCACATTTTCAAAATTTCCTGCCATATTCTTTTGTCGATACAAATAATAGGGAAGCAGTTGATTCTCTTGGCAAGCACTTGCTGTCGCCTCAATCATCTGCCAAGTATTTTCAATCTTTAAATCGATAAACTCTTCTCTGTTGGTATTTAGCCTTGCCGCACGCTTAATAGCAAGAGAATGGACGGTCACCGAATCAGGAGCAAGGGCCATGACTTGAGCGAGAGTATCCTGTACATCCTCTAAGTTCTCCTCTGGTAGTCCAACAATCAAATCCATATTAATATTTTCAAAGCCCAATTGCCTAGCGAGAAAAAATTGCTCCCTCACTCGCTCCACACTATGTCTTCTGCCAATAATATCCAATGTTCTCTGTTGCATAGTCTGTGGATTGATCGAGATTCTCTGCACACCATGTCTTCTCATCACTTCCAATTTTTCTCTTGTGATGCTATCTGGTCGTCCTGCTTCAATGGTTATTTCTAACAGATGAGAAAGATCAAATTCTCTTTCCACACAGCACAAAATCTCATCTATCTGTTCTGGAGAAAGAGAAGTGGGTGTTCCCCCACCCATATAGATAGTCTGCAACTTTCTTTTTCTCATCATTTTGGCCACCGCAACCAATTCTTTTTTTAGTGATGCCAGATATTCATCTGCCCCACCATTTTTCCAGCGGTCAATAGGATAGGAGGTAAAGGAGCAATACGCACATCTTGTCGGACAAAATGGAATGCCAATATATAGACTCCAGCCATTTTGATAGTCCAAAGGATCCAGAATTTCCTTTTCCCTTTTCGCTGTCAAAATACACAACTTTGTCTTTTCATCGCTAACCAAATAGACCTCTTGTAAATGTCTTTTTACTTCTTCTTCGCTCTTTCCCTCTTCGAGCATTTTCATTGCAATTTTAGTTGGGCGAATCCCGGTGAGTGTTCCCCACGGCAGGGATTTTCCTGTCTCCTCTGCCAAGATTTGATACAAATTTCTCTTCAATTCATTCTTTGTGTCAATCCGCTCTGTGTGCTCCCTAAATGTAAACTCTCTTTTGCTTCCATCTCCAAAGCGAAGAAAGGCTCTATAGTGATCTTCCAAATGCTCCGCCCAAAAAGTAAGAAAGGCTTTTGCTCCAGATTCGTGAATAAACTCCTCCCCTGGATAAAAAGCCATCAGCAATTCTCGGATGTCTTGTTCAAACAAGACATCCTTTAGTAGTATTTCAATCATTTCTGCCTCAATTTGCTGCTAATGGATTGTGCAGCTTTTCGTATTCTATCGTTGTCGCACCACCATGTCCTGGAAGAACCAAGGTCCTCTCAGGCAGTTGAAATAACTTCCCACGGATGGAATCTTCAATCTCTATCTGCGAACCGCCTGGAAGATCCACTCTTCCATAGCTTTCACGAAACAAGGTATCTCCAGAAAACAAAATATCCTCGCTCTCACAATAATAACAGCAAGATCCCTTTGTGTGTCCTGGTGTTGCCATCATCACCCACTCACAATCAAGGAAAAAAATCTTTGCCCCATCTTTGAGGTACTCATCTGCAACCACCTTTTTTCTCTGGTGAACAAAGTCCCAAATAGCATTGGCATTAGGATCTTCAAGCAAGGACTTTTCTTCTGCACTTGCATAGACTTTGATGCCATATTCTTTTCTGAGCTCATCGACAGCCTGAATATGATCAAAATGTCCATGAGTCAAAAAAATTGCCCTCGGCAGCAGATGATTTTGAGAAATTTGCTTCATAATCTCTGATGCCTCATCTGCTGGGTCAACAATAATGCATTCTCTGTTTTCTTTATGAAAACAAGTATAGGTATTGGTTCCCACCATACCGAGCACTTGAACTAAAAACTCTAATTTTTTCATTATCCTGTTGCCCTTTCTATATCCATCACACCTGGAACTTGTCTAAGCTTGGCCTGCAATACACGAAGTTCCTCTGTTCCCTTGACATCAAAACTAATCTTCATCGTCGCTATTTCTTGTTTACTCACCTTTGATGTGAGTGATTTGATATCAATATTTTTCTCTGAAAACACCTTGCTGATATCAAGGAAAATGCCTGTACGATTTTGTGCATAGATCAATACTTCCACGCTATAGGTCTCTATGGTCTCCTTGAGACTTTGCCACTCCACAGGAATTAGACGCTCTCTTTCATTGTCTGGAAGATGAATAATATTGACACAATCTGTTCGGTGCACCGATACGCCATGCCCCCTTGTAATGAAACCAACAATTTCATCACCTGGCACTGGCATACAACAGCGCATCAATCGAATCGCCACATTTCCCTCAAGTCCTCTGACAATGACACCATTATTCGCCTTTCGAATCTTTACTTTGTCAGGAGTTTTTGTCGCCTCTTTGATGCTCTTGATCAGCTCTTCGTCTGTCATATTTTTCTTTTGTGACTTCTTGTACTCATCTAAGAGCTTATTGACAATCTGACCTTCCTTCAATCCACCTCGACCAACAGTCGCAAGCAGGGTATCCCATCCCTGAATCGAATACCTTCTGAGCACCTTTTCCTGAAACTCTGGCCGATTGATTTTGGCAAGCTCAATCCCCTTTGCTCTGCTGTCCTTTTCAAGTAATTCCTTACCTCGAGCAATATTTTCTTCCTTTGACTGGTTTCGAAACCACTGATTGATCTTGTTCTTTGCCTGAACGGTATGCACAATTCTCAACCAATCCATACTTGGCCCTGTAGAATTTTGAGAGACAAGCACCTCAACTCGATCGGCATTTTGAATGACATAATCAATGGGAACAGACTTTCCGTTGACCTTTGCTCCCACCATCTTATTTCCAATAGCCGAATGAATCGAATAGGCAAAATCAATGACATTTGAGCCTAAAGGCAGGCTCTTCACATCGCCCTGTGGTGTAAAACAATAGACTCTTCCTGACAATAAATCAAATTCTTCCTTGATCTGCTTTAAAAATTGAATATTGTCTTTGACATCGCCCATCGTCTCCAAGACTTCTCGCAACCAATTCATCTTTTGGTCAGTCAAGTCAATAACTCTTGCACCATTTCCATCTTCCTTGTACTTCCAATGGGCGGCAATACCATATTCCGCCACTCTGTGCATCTCATAGGTTCGAATTTGTACTTCAAATGGTTTACCATCTTCGGTCATCACTGTAGTATGAATAGAGCTATATTGATTGGCCTTTGGTCCTGCAATATAGTCCTTAAACCTAGACTGAATTGGGCGATACAAGCGATGAACAATTCCAAGTGCCTGATAACACTCTGCGACCTCTTTGACAATGACTCGCACAGCAAATAAATCATAAATTTGATCCAATGTCTTATTCTGCCTAGTCATTTTCTTATAAATAGAGAAGAAATGCTTTACCCTTCCCTTCACTTCCCCTTTAACGTAGGCATCTTTTAGGGCCGCAGAAATCTCATCGACAATCGAATTGACAAATTTTTGTCTATCACTCTTTTCAAGGTCAATGCCTCTGACAAGCTCCTCATACTTTTCCGGTTGAAGATAGCGAAGCGCATAGTCATCCAGCTCGACCTTAATCTTTGAAATCCCCAATCTCTGTGCAATCGGCGCATAAATTTCCATGGTCTCTCTCGCCTTTTCTTTTTGCTTATTGGGCGGCTGATATTGCAATGTACGCATATTGTGGAGTCGATCTGCAAGCTTAATAATCATCACACGCACATCTTTTGACATCGCAAAAAACATCTTCCTCAAGTTCTCAGCCTGTATGCTCACTCGATCCTCTGTCAGCGAAAGCTTTGTCAACTTGGTCACACCGTCTACAAGATTGGCAATCTCCTTGCCAAACATCTTCTCCAAATCCTCATAGCTGTAGGCGGTATCCTCAATTACATCATGCATCAACGCCGCAGCCAAAGTCTGTGCATCCATATTTAGCTCTGCCAAAATAATAGCCACACAGATTGGATGGATGATATAAGGCTCTCCAGATTTTCTCTTTTGATTCTTATGCGCATCCTTGGCCACATTATATGCTTTATCAATAACAGCAAGTTCTGTTTTTGAGTGCGAACCTTCGACCTTTCGAATCAACTCCTTATAGAGTATATCGGGATCAGTAAAATCCGCTGGTCTCTCCAATTCCCCGGCCTCTGCAATATTATTGACAAGTTCTCTTCCTTTATCCATATATGCATCCCCGCCTTTCTATCTTTCTATACTTGAAATATTGATATTATAAGAATTTTAGCGAAAAATTGCAATGGAAACTATATTTTTTTCGTATATTCCAAGGGAGAGTTCCCAAATCAATTGCTAACTTGAAAACTCTCCCTCTATTTTTGCTCATAACTAGGCAATCGTTGCCTTTCTATTTTTTTTTATATCCACATAATCTGCCTTAATAATAACGCTCAACTTCTTGTAAAGTAAAAGGGTCACCACAGATACCGCCACGCCCTTAACTAAATTTAAAGGTGCAACAGAAAAGAGTACCATCGTTGTCACTGAATGAATGGATGGATTAATCGCTGTTCCCATTTGTACTAAATTATCCAATGGCATGCCATAAAGCTGTGCAAACTTTGGCAATAAATAGATGGCATTAAAGGCTGAGCCAAAGATAGTCATACAAAGTGTTCCCACTACCATTCCAATCAATGCGTGATTGCGATTCTTTCTCATCAGGTAAACGACACTGGAAGGAATTAACAAACTACAACCCACAGCAAAATTAGCAAGTTCACCCACAAATGCCGTCGATGTTGACTTAAAAATTACTTTAAGCAAAATTTTACAAAACTCGGTCAATACACCCGTCACTGGTCCAAAGGCAAAGGTAACAATCATAACAGGAACCTCTGACAAATCAATCTTATAAAAGTTTGGTGCAAATGGCATAGGAACCTCAAACATCATTGCAATGGTACTTACCGCCGCAAACACACCGACCATCGCGATCTTCTTTGTCGTGATGATCTTTCCACTGTACCCTGTCCTTTTGTTGCTCCACCGCTCTAAAACATAGGCCAGGACAAATACTGCGACAACAATGCCCAAAAATTCTGTGAAAAATACAAGATTTTCCATAATTGCACTAAAAAACTTACCCATTTTTCCTCCTTTTTCCAGGGAAGGCACCAAAAAGACCCTAGTACTTAAACTAGGGCCTATGTCTTGTGTATACCAATCTTCTTCCATCCAGACTATCACTGTCGGTTCTGGAATTGCACCAGATCAGCTGCCAAAGCAGTTCGCAGACTTTACTGCCGGTGGGGACTTGCACCCCGCCCTGAAGTATTTATTTTTCTTATTGTAGGATATTTTTTTTCAAAAATCAAGACACTTCCTAAATTTCGTCAAAAATGTCAATCAAATCATCAAGTCGACCAATAACTCGATCGGTCATTGCTCTAAGTTCATCGGTCGCCGGAATCTGGTCAGGAACCATAATCACATGACAGCCCGCAGCATGACCAGCTTGAATTCCATTGATGGAATCTTCGAGCACAATACAATTTGTTGGATCTTCACCAACCATTCTAGCTGCCTCCAAAAAAATATCGGGTGCTGGCTTTCCATGAGTAACCCTATCGCCACAAACCAATGTGTCAAAATACTTTGTCAAATTCGTCATTTCCAGAAACTTCTTGACTAACTCTTCCTTTGTCGATGATGCCACGGCACATTTAATCTTTCGTTCATTGAGAAATTGCAATAATTTTTCAAGCCCTGGCTTTACAGGCACTCCATTCTTGTCGATATAATCAAGTACATATTGCGTCTTTTCTTCTCTTGCCACTTCTGGATTAAATCCCTCCACGGCCTCGCTTAACATTGCATTCCCAATGTTCTTTGCACTTCCCTTTACTCTCATCAAAAGATCATGAGGAAGCTCAAATCCCTGTCTCTTTCCTGCCATCTTCCATCCATGGTAGTGCAATACTTCTGTGTCGAACATCAAACCATCCATATCAAATAACACTGCTGTGACCATAAAAAGCCCTCCTTTTTGTATTTCCTCCTATTATACCATTGTTTTTTACAAAAAAACATTATATAATTCAAAATATATGTGCAATTTTTAGAGGAGGTACAAAATGACCATTATTTATGAACAAGAAAATCAACGAAGTGCCGCATATGATGGCACTGCACTGATCGGTCAGTGCAACTACACCTTAAACGCTGGCACTTGGTCCATTGAACACACGGAGGTGGACAAAGCCTATGGTGGACAAGGTATTGCCAAGCAATTGGTCTATTGCCTAATTGACGCAGCCAGAAAGAACAATGTCAAAATTCTTCCGATCTGCTCCTATGCAGTCAAGCTCTTTGAAAAAGATCCCTCATTAGAGGATGTTCTTCTTCACTAGGGATAGAGCCTTTCAATGGCACGCTGAATTTGCTGTGCGGACTCACTCATATTGTCCTTGCTATTGTAAACGAGGCTGATCGCTCGATGTGCCCCACCCTCGCCCAAACTAAAGCCAAGCAGCGTGCCATCTTCAATGTATTTTTGTGCAGCCAGCTTTGATATAACCGTAATTCCCATTCCGCCTGCAATGGATTGTAAAAGCGTCAATGGATTACTAATGATGGCCACAATATTAAGATTTTCTTCCGCAATTCCCAATCGCTTCATCACTCTCATCGCTTCTTTTCTCGTTCCAGATCCTGCCTCTCGAAGAATAATCCTCTCTCCTTCAATCCAACGAATATCTCGATGTTCCCTCTGAATCCCTTGATAATATGGATTATTTGGTGCTACCACAATCAGTTCATCATCATAAAATGGCAAATATTTACAATAGCGATTTTCAATCACACTTCCTGCAAATCCGATATCGACCAATTGATTGCCCACCTTATTGGCCACTTCCTCGCTGTCACACTCAATTAAACGAAATTGCAAGCTCTTATCCTGCTTACTCGCCTCTAAAAGAATCTGCGGAATAAGATATTGAGCTGGAACAGTGGATGCCGCAATGACAATTTCCATTCGCATTTCTCTCTCCCGCTTCCGATCAAAAATGCGGTCAATCATTTTTGTTGCGTCCACAATGCGCTTAGCTTGAATATAGAGTTTCTCCCCATTTTCTGTGAGGGCAACACTGGTTGTACTGCGAATAAATAAGGGTGTACCCAATTCCTTTTCCAAATTTGTGATATTCGTACTAATGGTTGGCTGTGTCAAATGCAATTCCCTCGCCGCCTTTGAAAAGCTATTGTTTTTTGCCACCATATAAAAGGCTTCAATTTGTCTTAAATTCATCATTTTTACATCCCCCTAAAACTTTTTGTGCAACCCCACGCCAAGATACCCTTGACAAATCTGTTGCCTTAATCCTATCACTCTCCACTGCTCGGTCAAGCACCTTTGCCAACTCTTCCTCAAATTTTGGCAAAGCCTCCTGATCTGGCTCATCAATGCAATACATCTTTGGCATTTTTACATAGTCAATATTTGGATTTTCAATATTTTGATTGATCCACTTTTGTACCCCCGGCAAATCCGTCATTACGACTCGGTTGCCACAGGCCATAGCCTCAATCACTGTTAGAGGAATTCCTTCATAAAACGAAGGCAAAACAAAAATATCTGATTGATTGTAAGCATCTGCCATCTGCATTTGATTCAGTTTTCCTAAAAATGTAATGTTTTCGCCACGACCAAGAGATAAAATTTCTTGATACTCTTTAGCATTTCCACTCCCACCTGCAAGTTCTAACTCCACATTTTTTTCCTTCATCAAATGCATCGCCCGCAACAAGCTGGCCACACCTTTTTTTTGTGTAATCTTTCCAGCAAATAAAATCTTCTTTCTCTTCCCTGACACTCTCTTTTTCTGGTCAAAAAACACATCGGCATTATAGCCCATTCCGACAACAGAAATCTTTTTTCTCTCAGCTCCATAGATTTCTTCCACCAGCTCAATTTGCTCTTCTCTGAGCACATAAATGCCATCCAATTTCTTAATTTGACTTTTTATAAATTCTCTCTCCAGAGGATGACTCTGCATTTGACGCAAATCTGTGTTGTGGCAAAAACCATAGATTTTTTTTTCAGGAAAGGCCTCTCGAACAATGGCTGTCAATAAATACAGATGATGACAAAAAATAAGATCAGGAGAAAACTCATCCATTGCCCTTTTTAGTTCACGCAAAAAGATGGACTTAAATTGGAAAACCATTTCCTCTGTCATATCCTTGTATCTCGTGGAAGTATAGGGCATTTCGTCACTCATTCCGCAAACAGGGAAGGGCAAGTCCTTGCTCATAAATTGTACAGGGTAAACACTTGCCTCAAAGGGAAGAGCAATTTCTTCTCCCATCGAAATTCCCGCCACAATGGCCTGCTTGTGACCAAGCTTTTCAAATTCCTTCATCAATTCTGTCAAATACACACCACTACCTGTACTATTTGGCTTCTGTGCTGTGACACTCAATATTTTCATTTTCTTCCCTCCCAAGCTTTTGATTGATGCACACAAAGGATCCAATCTCAACATCTGCGTTTTCGCAAATTACAATTTCCCCTGCTTCGGTGTCCACAAGATATTCCCAAGATGCACCGTGAAATTCTTTTTCCACCACTCTTCCCTGCCACATTCCTTCTTCATCCACAAAACAAAGCTCTTCTGGATAGAGATAGTGGACTTTATCCTGCCAATACAATTGATTGACTTGTCCAAAAAATTCCTTGACCCACAAATCTTTCGGGTGGCGATAAATCTCTTGTGGTGTTCCAATTTGAACAATCCTGCCCTCCCTCATCAGGGCAATTCTATCTCCCAATGCCATGGCCTCCTCCTGGTCGTGGGTGACAAAAATCATATTTATCCCCAGTCTCCTCTGCAATTGTTTTAAATCTTTTCTCAATCTCCTGCGCAAATTGGCATCGAGATTACTAAATGGCTCATCGAGAAGCAGTAATTTTGGCTCAATGCAGACAGCACGGGCAAAGGCAACCCTCTGTTGCTGCCCACCACTTAAGTCCTGTATGCGTACATGAGAAAACTCCAAAAGCCCCACAAGTTCAAGAGCCTTTTTCCCTCTTTCCAAACGATCAGCTTTACTCAATTTTCGAAATCGCAGCCCATAGCTAACATTTTCAAACACATTCATATGGGGAAAGAGGGCATAGGACTGAAATACAGTGGCAATCTCCCTCTCCTCTGCCAGTTGCCTTGTGATATCCAAACCATTGAGTTCAATTTTTCCACTATCTGGACTTAAAAACCCTCCAATCATTTGTAAGGTCGTTGTCTTTCCACAACCAGATTCTCCCAAAAGGCATACAATCTCCCCCCGTTCCATTTCAAGGTCAAAATTGCAGACCACCTGCTTCTCTCCAAAAAATTTATTGATCTTTTGTATTTTTAGCATACATCCTCTCCCGCAAAATAGAATTGACCAACCAAGAAACGAACACAGACACCAAAATAATCATTGCCGACATCAAACAAGCCACACCGTACTCTCCCGCATTGATGGCATCATAGAGCGTATAGACTGCCATCTTATATCTTGGGGTAATTAAGAATAACACTGCTCCCGATGTCGTCATTGCCCCAGTAAAATTGTAGACAAAACCTGTGACATATGTTGACTTTAAACTTGGCCACACCACATCTCTCAATACCTCGATCTTTGTCGCCCCCAAGTCTCTTGCTGCCATCTCCACCCTTTCACTCATTTGAGCCAATGATGAACTTGCCGATTGAATAATCACAGGCAATTGTCGAAAGAGGATATTCAAAATAATAATATACGCTGTCTGTGTCAATTTCAATGGCTGATGATGAAATGCCAAAATATATCCTATACCAAAACAAGTTCCTGGAAGGACATAGGGAATCATTGCCAAAAAATAAATGACCTTCTTTAACCATCCCCTTCGTTTTTCCACATAGTAGGCAAAAAAGAGAGCAAAAAATGTTCCTACAACAGCAACCACCAGTGCAATTTTGATACTCACCCAAAAGCTTTTGATATTATAGCCCAAAAGTTTTTGAAGATTGTCAAGTGTAAAATAATATCTTCCCTTTTTTGACTTTAAAAAACCCATAACAAAAATACAAAGATATTGTAATGCCATAAAGATGGCATAAAAAATAGACACCAGACCAAAAAAATATCTCCATTTTTTCTCTGGACGAAGCCATTCTAAGAGCTCACCACCCACTCGTCCGTCCACACCATAGATTTTATTTCCCTTTTTCATTAAGTAGAGATAGAGAAAAAGAGAAAAAATAGCAGGAACTACGAGTAAACTATTCATTGCTGCCGCCTTATCAAGGCGTGCATAGCCGATCATTTGCATATAAATTTCTGCTGCCAGTGTATTATAATTTCCACCAATCACTGCAGGTGTAACAAAATCAGACAATGACCGCATAAAGGAAAGAATCCATGCCACAGCAACCACTGGCCAAAGTAGAGGAAGGATCACTTGATAAAAGCATTCCCACCAACTCGCTCCAAGCCCTCTGGCCGCTTTTAAAATGCTGACCTCCATTCTTCTTAGATATTGCATGAATAAGAGCGTACTCAGTGCCACAAAATGCATAGTCTGCATACTAATAATTCCCCATCGATTGTAGGGATTGAGATGCAAATGAAGGAGCATATAGGTGATCACTCCTCTTCGACCATACAGCTGTATATAGACCAATGCCCCAATAAACGGCGGTGAAACCAAAGTCATCACAAAGAGTATTTGAAAAAATTTTTGAATTTTTTGATGTGCACTGCCCACATAGATGGCAATCATAAGAGCAATTATTGTGGAAAATGTGGCCGAGAATACCGCTGTATATATACTATTTCCCAATAACACTCGATTTTCCTGCCACAAATTTTGATAACTGCTTAAGGGACGGAAAAAGACCAATAAAAGTGGGTAGGCAACAAATAAAACGACCGATGCCATCAGTAGCATCTGAAAGCATCGGTCAATCCCATCAGAAAAAATATATCTTCTCTTCATGGACACTATTTCTCTGATTTTGCCCCAGCAAGGGTATCCCACTTGGCCAGAATGGCATCTCTATTCTTTCCAAAGAGCGATAAATCTTCTTTTAATAATGTATTGGTGTCAAAAGTCAAGTTCAATCCCTCAATGCTTGGCTTTACTACCTTAATGGTATCTTTTCCATCAATTTCTGCAAGTAATTTTAAGTTTTCATCATCACTATAGAGCCAATTTAAAAACTTCTCCGCTTCCTTTTGATGTGCTGCTCCCTTAAATACAGCCACACCCTCTGGCACATATGGAATTCCATCACTTGGATAAACTAAACTGCAATTTTGCTCCTCTGCCAACTTTGCTGTCTTATTGTCCATTGGAGTGATACCAATGGCCACCTCTCCAGCCGCTGTCTTTTCTCTTGGATCTCCACCTCGTTTAGAATAAAAGTCAATATTTTCATTGAGTGCAGTCAAATACTTCCAGCCCTCATCTTCGCCCTTAACCTGTAACATTGCATTGACTACACCATAGTTTGTTCCTGAAATTGCAGGATTGGACATCAAAATCTGTCCCTTATACTCTGGCTTAATTAAATCCGCCCAGCTAGCCGGAGCTGTCAAATTCTTCTCCTTCAATACATTATTATTGACAATAAATCCAACAATGGTAAGTCCCTTGGTATACCAATAGCCATCTGGGTCTTTGTACTCTGGAGCTAAACTATCCGCAGCATCTAATTTTACTTGTGCAAGCAATCCTTCTTCCTTGGCACTCATAAAGGCATCAATTCCGCCACCAAACCACAAATCCGCCATTGGTGTTCCATTTTCTGCCTTAACCTTAGAAAGCACCTCTCCAGAAGACATCGATAGCATCTCAGTCTGAATGTTGGTGTCTTTGGTAAATTTGTCAAACAGACGCACATAGTCCTGACTCGTTGCCACAATTTCCAATTTGTCTGTGCTAGAGCCTGCATCCTTGGCCACCGTGGTAGTCTCTGCTGCTGATGAATTTGTCTCTTTGTTTGTTGATGCACCTTTTGAACATCCCATCAAAGTTCCTGCTAAACTCATCGCAATTGCTGCATAGGCTAAGTATTTCTTTAACATCTTTCCCTCCTATTGTGAAATTATTTTTCCCTTTGTATACATTATGCCATAAATCCTAAAAATTTCAACACCTATTCTTCGTGATGATGCCCTATTTTTTTCCATTGTACTCCCGCATTTTCTAGTAAATATTTTGTCTTTCCTCCTTCGGTACTGAGCTTTACTGTTCCTGTCACCTCAATCCCCATCTCTTCACTTGGTAAATGATCCATACTTCCAACATCTCCAACAAATTCTATCCCCTCAGGCAACAGACTATAGAGATCTTCAACCACACAGTAATTTTTTTCTCCCCTCGGTGCATATCCTCCCTGAATGCGAAAAACCTTTCCCTCATACTTCTTTGGATTGCTCAACACATCTTTTATTGTATCCTGCATAAGCTCTGTTCCCATCTTTGTGAAATCATAATCCACGCCTTCAGTTTGCCCAGCCCATTTGCTCTGACTCTCTCTCTCTGCACTCCTAGATTCCGCCATAGAACTTTCAATCATCACCTGTGCTTCCTCAATCGCACTCAAATTTCGATCTTTTTCTGAACGCAACTTCTTTTGACAGCCACAAAGCCCCACAATCCCAAACAATGTAACAAAAAACATTTGATAAAAAACTCTTCTTTTCACCGTTCTCTCTCCTTTATTTTTACAATTTTATCACAGCTTTTACCTCCCTACAACTAAGCTCACTCTTTACCATAACCAAACTTTGTAGTAAAATAGAGCACATAATAAAAAAGTAAAGGAGAAGAAATAATGAAGAAATTACGCCACTTTATTGGCTTTACCCTTGTTGCTACAGCGATTGCTGCTGGTATTGCTTATGTATTACAGTACAAAAACTTCCACAAGGAACTTTCCCATGATCTAGAAGACTTTGAGAATCAAGATGATGAGGATATCGAAAGTGATGAAGACCGCAATTACATTCCTGTAACTCCAGTCAAAAAAGAGAGCGAAACTGAAGTTCAAGACAAGGAAGAAGATACAGAATAGAGATTAAAGGATGAGTTTATGAGCAAGAGACTACTCAGCAACATTATTATGGCTGTTTCCATTGTAATGATTGTCATTGGAATCGCTGGTGCTGCTCCCCACATCTATGGATATCTCCAAGGGGATAGTACATACAAAAATATGGAACAATTTGTCAAAGACGAAAGCATTGAAGAGACAACCACTATAGAACAAGAGACAGGTAATCATGCTGGTGAGGATGCGAATGCAAAAAAGGAGGAGCAGACAACCAAAAAAGAACTCACTCCTGTAGTCAATCACTGGCCATCCGTCGATTTTTCTGCCCTCAGCAATATCAATTCTGATGTAAAGGCCTGGATTAAAATCGAAGGTACCAAGATTAATTACCCTGTCGTCCAAGGCAGTGATAACGATTTCTATCTCAATCATATGGTAAATAAAAAGCAAAATGCTGCTGGGAGTATTTTCTGGGATTATGAAAACAAAACTGACTTTTCTGATGTCAATACCATTATCTACGGTCATCATATGAAAAATGGATCGATGTTTGCTGGCTTACAAAGCTATGACTCCCAAGATTACTATGAGGTTCATCCCACAGGTATGCTCGTTTTACCAAATCAAAAGTATGAAATTCACTTTGTTGCCGCCTATGTGGCCAATGTCAATGACAATGCTTGGCAGATGGATTTTTCTGATCAAGCAGGTATTGACAAGTGGATTAACTCCGCCATTAAAAAATCAACATTCAAAAGTCACTACTCTGTAAAGCCTGGTGACCACTTCGTCACTTTGTCTACCTGTAGTTATGAATTTGATGATGCAAGATATATTTTGGTCGGTGTAGTCAAACCCGTATAAAGTCCACAGCATACAGGAAAAATAGAGCTGCAAACATGATTTGCTAGCTCTATTTTTTGACCTATAGACGATGTCACTCTATACTATAAATTTCCAAAGACTTCTCTCAATCGATCTAGGGCCTCCTTGAGTACA
This sequence comes from Lachnospiraceae bacterium oral taxon 096, assembly GCA_018141845.1. Lineage (NCBI taxonomy): Bacteria > Bacillati > Bacillota > Clostridia > Lachnospirales > Lachnospiraceae > Lachnospiraceae bacterium oral taxon 096. Next base: position 310,374 of record CP073340.1, read on the forward strand.
CTTCTTGGACAGGCAATATTGATTCTCTCAAATCCTTCACCATCCACACCAAAAATCGCACCACTATCAAGCCACAACTTTGCCTTTTTACAAATCAACTCTTCTCTCTCTTCTTCACTCAAACCAAGTGCACGAAAATCAATCCAAATTAAATAGGTTCCCTCTGGCTCGATTAACTTTAATTTTGGCAAATGCTCCTCTAAATACTCTCTGGTAAAATCAAGATTCTCTTTAATATAGAGCTTTACCTGATCAAGCCAATCTCTTCCTGTCTCATACGCTGCCTGACAAGCCACCAGTCCCAGACCATTGAGCTGGCTGTATCCTGCACTACTCTTTACTCTTTTAAATCCATTTCTCAATTTTTCATCAGCAATCCAAACATTGGAAACTTGAAAACTGGCAATATTAAATGTCTTTGACGGTGCTGTTGCCACAATAGAAATTTTTTCAAATTCTGGTCTTAAACTTGAAAAGACAAAATGTTTCTTTCCATAAGTAAAGTCTGAATGGATCTCATCCGAAAAGACAATCACATGGTGACGAAGGCAAATTTCTCCCACTCTCTCCAGCTCTGCTTTATCCCACACTCTCCCCACTGGATTATGTGGACTGCAAAGCAAAAATAACTTCACCTTATTTTCTACAATTTTCTTTTCAAAATCCTCAAAATCCATTTTATATTGACCATCTCTAAGAACCAGTGGGCTATTCACAATATTTCTTCCATTATCCTTAATGACTTCACTAAATGGATAATAAACTGGTTGTTGAATTAATACCCCATCCCCTGGCTTTGTATAGGCCTGCACAGCCATAGCAATTGCAAATACTACGCCTGGAGTCTTTACTAACCAGCTCTTTTTTGGTTCCCAAGAGAAATTTTCTCTATACCAACCTGCAACAGCTTGATAGTAATCCTCTTTTGACTCACTGTAACCAAAAATGCCATGTTCTACACTTTGGTGCAGTCTTTCTCTAATCCCATCTGCCACTTGAAAGTCCATATCGGCAACCCAAAGTGGCAACACATCTGCATCTTTTCCTCTCTCCACAGCAAAATCATACTTTAAGCAATTTGTTCCCCTGCGGTCAATAATCTGATCAAAATTATATTTCTCCATACATTACTCCTTTTCGCCAAAGGCTTGATCAAGGTCAGCAATCAAATCATCTACATTTTCAATTCCTACCGACATTCTAAGGAATGTCTCTGTAATGCCAAGACGCTCACGAATTTCTACTGGAACATCTCCATGTGTCTGAAGCATTGGATAAGTAATTAAAGATTCTACTCCTCCAAGGCTCTCCGCATAGCTAAACACCTTGACATTTTCAAGGATTTTTCTTGCTGTCTTTTCGTCCTTTAAGGTAAAGGAAATCATTGCACCAAATCCTCTTGCCTGCTTTTTGTTAATCTCATATCCTGGATGCTCTGGAAGACCAACATAGTAGACCTTTTCCACTCGGTCATTTTGCTTTAACCACTGGGCAATCTTCATTGCATTTTCCTGTTGTCTTTCCATGCGAACAGCCAAAGTCTTAATTCCCCTGATCATTAAATAGCTGTCAAATGGAGAAAGCTGCATCCCGATCGTCTTATAGAGTAGTCTTACCTTTTCTGCAAGTTCCTTTGTATTGACACTTAAAAATCCCGACAATGTATCATTATGTCCACCTAGATATTTTGTTCCACTGTGAACTACAATATCTGCACCAAGATCAATCGGATTTTGGAAATATGGAGATAAAAATGTATTATCCACAATAAGAAGTGCACCATGCTTTTTTGCAATTTCTGAGACAGCAACTAAATCACTCACCTGCATGGTTGGATTGCTTGGCGTCTCAATATAAATGGCCTTTGTGTTTTCTTTGATTGAAGCTTCCACTACAGCTAAGTCTGTGGTATCAACATAAGAAAATTCTCTTCCTCTTTCTACACCAATGGTGTCAAAAATTCGTACCGATCCTCCATACAAGTCCTCTGAACATACAAAGTGATCTCCCTCGCCAAAAAGTTCAAGCACAATGCTCAGTGCGGCCATTCCTGATGATGTGGCCACGGTGTCATAAGCGTGCTCCAATGTATTGACTATCTCTTCCAATTCTGTTCTGGTTGGATTGCTCTCCCTCGTGTAATAATAGCCTGTGGTCTGTCCAATTCCTGGATGAGCAAAGGTTGCTGATTGATAAATTGGCACAGAAATTGCCCCAAATGCATGATCATCCGTGATATTTTGTCCATTGTGAACGCAAAGCGTCTCGATATTATATTTGTTCATTTTGCCTCCGCCTTTTGCATACTATTTATATAGGTTTAATATGCTTATTTTATTGCAAAATCTCTCCTTTGTCAACAAGCGTTAACTTTGATTCCTGCCATCGTTCTTCCTTCCCTAAACAGAAAAAATAAGGACCTTCAAAGTTTATTCAAACTCCAAAAGTCCCTATTCTACCTTGCACCTGTTCTATTCTTCTAGCACACTATTGCGATCATATTCAAGTTCTAGAAGTGGATTTTTCTAGTTTCCTCTAGTTTCCAAAGAACTGTGCAAATGGATCTTCCAATCCACTCTGATCATTGCTTTGACCTTGTTCTGGTGCAGTTGCACCATCATTTGTTCTATTCTTTTGTGTTTCTTCTGTACCAGACGACTGCTGCATATCTGCCTTTGATCCTAAAGTAACTTCTACTTGTTTTTCCTCGTACTTGCTTCCATTTAATCGCTGTACGGTCAAGGTCACTTTCTCACCACTTGCATAGTAGGTCAGCTTCTTCTTCAAGCCTTCCATATTGCTTACACTATCTCCATCAATCTTTGTGATCACATCCTTTTCCTGCAATTCAGACTTTGCTGCTGCCCCATTTTCAACAATCTTATAGACATACACACCCTTTGGAATATCATAGGCCTTGGAGATCTCATCATTGATGTCCTGTCCCTGAATACCCAAAAGCCCCTGCTTATCCTCGGCAACAACGGTTCTGGTTGGCTTATTTGATAAGCTTGTAATAATATCTTGAACCTTAGAAATTGGAATTGCATAACCCATACCCTCTACCTGTGTAGAAGAATACTTTGCTGAATTAATGCCAATGACTTCTCCATTCATATTTAAGAGTGCACCACCTGAATTTCCTGGATTGATCGCTGCATCTGTCTGCATCAAAGACTTTGAAGTATTGGCATCTGTCTTTACCTCACGATTGAGTGCAGAAATATATCCAACGGTTACAGACTGACCATATCCAAGGGCATTACCAATGGCTACAACACCCTGACCTACCTTGACATTGTCCGAATTTCCGATACTTGCCAATGTAATGCTCTTTCTTGTCTCCTCTGGAATATCGGAGAGTTTAACAGAAATGACTGCAATATCATTGTCGGCATCTCCACCCTTTACGCTGGCCTTTACTTCCTTGTTATCCACAAAGACAACGCTCAAAGAATCTGTGTCTGCAATGACATGGTTATTGGTGACAATTAAAAGTTCCTCATCATTTTCTCCAATAATAATACCTGAACCACTGGACTCCGCTTGATAGGACTGGGAGCGACCAAATACATTCTGTTGTTTCACAGTCTGTGTACCATTGATCGCCACAACGGATGGCATTGCCTTTTCTACAATTTTCGATACATCTGCGGTACTTCCAAGTGTAGAAGTTGTTGTGCTATCATTTTCTGTAGTTGCTGTAGTTGTTGCACTATTTACATCTCCAGTGGATGCAAGATTACTTCCAAGTGCAACCTTCTTTCCTGAGGAAACAAATCCTGTCTGTTGTGCAACCTTGTTGACACCAACCATTGTTCCACCAGCTACACAGCCAAAGACTGCTGCTGAAGCAACCAATGCAACCGCTCTCTTTGCAAAAGAATTTCTCTTTTTAAACTTAACCTTTTTTACTGGAATGTCTTTTTCAATTTCTTGCTCCACTGTTTGCTTATCAGCCATCTTTTCTTCCTCCTTTTCCCGTTCTTCCCTCTCTTTTTCTATTTCCTTGCTGACCTTTTCGTATGCGCTCATTCCCGCATCCTCAAAATCACTAATATCCTCTGTGATATGATTTACTTCCTCTGTATTCTCCACATTCTGTGTGTTCTCTGTATTTTCTATATTCTCATGATCAAAAATGTTCTTGTTATCCATAATCAAACTCCTCTCCACTTCGTTTGTTCTTTCTTAACTATGCCTAGAGTATACAAAGGCTTTGTGTTGAATTTGTGTCTTTCTATTGATAGATTCGTGTCTTTCCATTGACGAATTCGTGAAAAAAGAGCCTGTAACACATTGTGCTACAAGCTCTTTTCTGTGATTTATTCATCCGTTCTGATGAATTCTTACTTTGTTACTTTGTCAAGGACTTGCGGATTAAATCGACTGGAATCATTGTCGCAGCCAGAATAATTACGGTAATCCATCCCTGAATGCCAAATGGCACGCAGCTAAACATCTGTCCAATCCACTGGAATGGAGCAAGTGGAATGAGTGCCGCATTGACAATACAAAACTGTACAGCAATAATCAATGCTTCTACACGAAGGAACCCTGGGTTCTCGTCGAGTCGATCAAAGATGGCATACTTTTCGCTTCGCACATTAAATCCATTGAACAGTGCAGCGAGAATAAAGAATACAAAATAGGCTGTCTTATGTTGCTCATCACTTTTAAACATACTAGCAAAGAATGGTACCTTTAAGAAGATAAAGCTGACAATCGTCATCCAAATGCCCATAATCAGAATCTGACTCATCATCTTCTTGCTAATAATGCTCTCATCTCTTACACGAGGCTTTTCCTGCATGTAGGTATCGAGTGCTGGCTCATTTCCAAGCATAATCGCACCAAGACTATCCATAACAAGGTTGACAAACAACAAGTGGGTTACCTTCAATGGCTCTACAACACCAAAAAATGGGGCAATTGCACTGACAATCACGGCCACAACATTGATGACCAACTGGAAGGTACAAAACTTTAAAATATTGTGGTAGATCGTTCTACCATAGAGAATGGCATCCTTGATGGATCTAAAGTTGTCATCGAGAATAACAATCTTTCCTGCTTCCTTTGCCGCCTCTGTTCCGCTTCCCATCGCAAAGCCAACATCGGCTCTTTTTAGAGCTGGCGAGTCATTGACACCATCTCCCGTCATTCCGACAACTAAGTTCATCTCTTGGCAAAGTCGTACCATTCTTGACTTATCGGTAGGAAGTGCTCGAGCAATTACACGAATATCAGGAATAATCTTTTTAACTTCTTCATCGCTCATCTCATTTAAAATGGCAGAGGAAAGAACTTTATCTGTATCTTTCTTAAGTAGACCTGCATCTTTTGCAATAGCAGCTGCTGTCTCTAGGCGGTCACCTGTAATCATCACTACCTGAATTCCTGCTCTCATTACTTGTGCAATGGCTTCCTTTGCCTCTGCACGAACATCATCTCGAATACCAACAAGACCAATAAGGACAATGTCATCGTTGATTTCATTTTTCACCATAGGCTTTTCTGAATAGCCAAAGGCCAAAACACGCATAGCCTTTTCAGCGAGTTCATCAATCTTTCGATTGAGTGCTTCCTTGTCGATGGTCTTGACTGTGCCATCTTCTGCCAAGTACTTTGTCGCCTTTAAAAGTCTCTCTGGTGCACCCTTATAGAATGTCTTTCCAAGTGCATCAATTCTCGATTGACTAAACTTATTTGTAGAATTAAAGGATTGCATATCACTGATTTGATATCTCTCATCACTTTCCAGCGTATGATAGGTTGTTTCACCCAAAAACTTCATCAATGCCTGGTCAGTGGCATTTCCGCCGATAACCTGGTGATTGGCATCAAATAGAGATTGTGAGTTTTTACCAATGGCAAAGTCGATATTTCCCTTAATCGCACTGTAATTGCTCATCTTGTTCAGCTCAATGTTCATGCCATTTCCAAGGAAAAACTCAACAACTTCCAATCTTCCCTTGGTGATGGTTCCTGTCTTATCACTAAAGAGGATATTTAAAGAACCTGCCGTCTCAATACCCTCGGCCTTTCTTACTAAGACATTGTGAGCTAACATCTTGCTTGTATTTTGCATCAATACCAAAGAAATCATCAGTGGCAATCCCTCTGGCACAGCACATACAATAATTAAAATAGAAAGGGACACTGTATTAATGACATTTTCTAGTACGACTGGCCATCCCTGTGCAAGATATGGGCCAACGCCCCCTGCCCTGACAATAAAGTTAATCATATACAAGACAGCGATCACAATTGCACCGATATATCCAAAAGTTGAGATTTGATTGGCCAACTTTGCAAGCTTTACCTTCAATGGGGAATCTGGCTCGTCTTCTTGCATCTCCTGTGCCATCTTTCCCATCATTGTCTTCAATCCAACTTTTCGAATGTCTAAAATTCCCTCGCCATCAAAGACAACGGCACCGCGAAATAGACTGTGGCGATCAACGAATGTATCACCCGTTACATTTTCTGTGAGCTCAAAAGATGGATCTGTCGCTTCCTTTTTGCACTCCTCGGCCTCACCATTGAGTGCGGAGTTGTCTACGGTCATCTTTCCTTCAATTAAGACACCATCTGCCGGAATTTTATTTCCCGATTGCAACAGCACCTTATCTCCGACAACAACATCATCGACATCAATCACAGTAATCATACCATTGCGGTAAACCTTACATTCGTCGTTTTTACTACTTTCTTTTAGCTCTCTGTACTTTGTATCACTTGCCACACCTGTCTTTGCCGTAACAAACGCAACAATAATAATGGCAACAATGGTTCCAATTGGCTCATAAATCTCTGCGTAACCAAGTGCAAACATAATCAACATCAATACTACAATGGCAAGCAAAATTCGAATCATTGGATCTTTAAATGTCTCCAAAAATTCCTTCCACATCGTAGTTGGTTCAGAGTCTGGAATGGCATTGGAACCATACTTTTTTCTGGACTCTTCGACTTCTTTGTCATTTAAACCCTTATGCTCTATCATCTTTTCCTCTATCCTCTTATTTTATTTAAATCGATTAAGAATTTCACTCAAACTCTTATCCTGTGTTGGCTGACCAATGGCGGAGAATTTCCACTCCCCATCATGTCTGTAGACTTCACCAAAGATCAGTGCTGTCATATTTGAGCAATCATCTGTCAGGTTGTAGCGTGCCAATTCCTTGTTGTTTCTTTGATCCACCACACGAATAAACGCATTCTTTACCATACCAAAGTGCTGATGTCTTTGCTGAGCTTCGTAGATGTTGACAACAAAAATGAGGCGATCGACATCCTTTGGCACTTGTGAAAGATCAATCATAATCTGTTCATCATCGCCCTCTCCTCCACCAGTGAGATTATCTCCCTGATGAACAATGGCCCCTGACTTGTGTCTCAAATTTCCAAAATAGACAAGGTCTTCTCTTGCTTGGAACTTGCCATTGCGAAGTAAAATAACTGATGCGTCGCAGTCCATATCTGAACTTTGAAATATCTTGCCAAAAAATCCCTTACTCGCACCAATCTCATCCCAGCCAAGGGCGACCATAATCTTGCTAAGACCTGTATTGTCCTTTGTCAGATTAATTTTTTGTCCCTTTTGTAAACTTACTGCCATATCCTTTCCCTCCTATTGATTTTTTCTGCGTATGTCCTCTAACTTTTGCAGATTCTTTTTCTGATTTTCTTGCATTGTCTCCCTGATATGCCTTGTCTTTTCAATTCCATTGACAATCACTCCACTATCTACTTCCAAGCGACTGCGTTTTTGTTGTATAGCACGCCTTAGCTCTTCCTTAAAAACAGGCAGTGTAACCACAAAGGCACTGTGAATGCTAGCCACCAGATTTTTACTATTATACCCCATCATCTCCAGCATTGGAATAGTTTGAAGAGCAAGATTTTCTCCAATTTGTAGGTCTTGAATTCTTCTATTCAACAAATTTTGAGCATTATACAGTGTGGCTTGATCTTCCTTTGGCACAGTATTGACTGCGGCCAAGATTTCTTCACATCCCTTTTTTGCCGCAAGAATATACTTTTTTAATTCTTTTTGTGCCCTTTGATTCGATAGAATAAGGAGCTGGTAACTCCTTTGTAAGCGTCTTTGCTCCTCCTCATATTGACGAAACCCAATATAGATTTCCTCAATTTCTCTGCCAATACGCTCATATTTTTTTGTCTCATCTTCTCTGCTTTTTTTCCACCAAAAAAATTTGCTCTCTTCTTTTTTGTTGATTTCACCCATTACCTTTTCCAATCTCTCCAAAAAATCATCTGGGTTACTCTCATTGGCGTTTGAGAGCATTTGCACAACTTTTTCGGTCTCTTCAGCTAAGTGCTGTGCTGGCTCCTTGCCAAACTCAATAATGCTTCTCGTGTCAAATACATAAATTTTTGATGTCAATGCTTCAATCTCTGCATAATTTTCTTCCAAATATTTTCTCCCTTCTCCATATCCGCAAAGGAAAGGTCATACATATATTCTCCAATCACACATTCTTCAAGCAATGGCTTCGTGTAGTACTTTTCTACACTTTGATATCCTGTTGGGACATAACAGAGCACATCAAAGCCCAAGAGACTTAAAAACAGTAAAATTATCGCATCTTCTATTGGTGGAACTTTATCATCGGTCTTAACATAGACCAGTTTTGGATTTTTTCCAACAAAATCCATCTTTTGAATCATTCGAAGTAATTCTTGATCTAAACTAAGTAACACCCGAACAATTTGTCCTGTGACATCCATTCCCGACAAAGATTTGATCATCTTTTGAGCAATCATCATCTCAACTTTATCCAAAATATGTTCCTGCAAATTTTCTCGCAACATTCCATAGTGATAATGAACATTGCTTTGAATAATCTTTCGGTCTAGCTTCCCATTCTTTACAAAAATTTGCAAAAGTCCAGAATGAATTTCATCACTGACCTTCCACAAGCCCTTCCGTCCATCAACAATCCATGTATTTTCTGTTCGAAGATTGCGAATTTCTTCCCAATATCGCTCCACATCTGCTTCCATTACCCCAGAAATTTTTGAAAAAATGACTGGCATACGAATGCTTTGATCATCTCCATAAAAATAGGGACGATGACGCTCGTCCACATTCCAAAGTTCAAGAATTTCTTGATGGACAGACTTTAAAATGACAGAAGATGCCTTCTGCACCTGTTCTTTATCATAGAGTTCACTTCCCTGATAGAGAAGCGTCTTTGCCTCTTCCTTGGCGTGATAGGCCGTGGTTGCCATTTGCATCACGCCCTCTTCAGAAGGAAAATGGGGCATTTCCAGTCTTTCATCCTCCTCAATAACAAAGATAATGTCGTCATTTATGCGTCCCCTATGATGATTTGGATCGAGTACTAACACATCGACTGGAATTCTCGCAAGAAGTTTACAAAAGTCAATGTCCAGTGCATCGTCACAGCCATTAAAAAAAATCACACAGCCCATCTTCTCAGAAAACAGGGTATCTTGGTATCTCTCTAGCCACACCAATAGGCTGACAGCATAATTTTTTAGTTTCCCAAATGGCCAATTTTTCTTTTCTTGCATTTGCTCTGCCAATGCTCGCTCCGTAATTCCTTGAAGCTCTGCATTTTGAATAAATCGAAGCCCTCTTTGCACATCCTTCCACAAAGATGAGACATCCCTTCCCTCAAAGACAAACTTTTCAATTTCTTCTGGGCGTGGTCTCTGCATTCGACCTTCAATCACAATCACTGGGCGATTGACTTTTTTTAGATTTTGATCAAACTTGAGTAAATCATTAGGATAACTGACCTTGCTATAAACCCCCATAACCTGAAAGAAAGCATTATAAAATAATCGCTCATCCGTTCCTCTCTCCCTTGGATCTTTTAAAATATCCACAAAGGGATCGGGCAAAATCCATGTATTGGTCGCATTGACCTTAATAATTTTTGTGTTTTGTAGATCTTCAAAGGCCAATTTTTCAATAATTTCCTTGCAGGCATGTTCATCTTCCACATAAAAGACATCGCAACCGGCACTGGATAAAATTTGTAAAAGGTCAATGACGGTTTGACTTTGCCTGCCAAGGCAAAGAATGGTGACATTGGCATTGAGAGCAGTTTTTAGTGGTCCATTGAGCCAGCACAACCACTTAATATAGCGATTTTTTGCTATACTCTCTCCCTTCACTCCCTTTAAAAACTCTGTTCGTGCATTAAGAGCCTTCTCAAGGTCACTTCTTAATTTTATCCCTTGAATTGCATTTTGCACACTCTGCACCTGTTCCTGTGTTGGATTTTGCAAGGGATCCTTGATCCATACCCCCGATTTGACTGCACTCATCAAATCTTCCTGTTTGACTCTAATTGTTGTTTGAAACATGACTCTCTCCAAAAAATAAATTGGGGATCAATAATTTATATTACCGATCCCCAATTCTTACATCTTAATTATACATTGACACCAAAGTTTTTGCACAATGCATATAGGCCACCTTGGAATCCACTTCCAATGGCATTGAACTTCCACTCATTGCCATGGCGATAAATCTCTGCAACAACCAATGCTGTCTCAATTGAAAAATCTTCACCAAGATCGAATCGGAGCAATTCCTCACCTGTCTCTTCATTCACTACATGAATGTAGGCATTACTTACTTGTCCAAAGTTTTGATGACGTGCCTCAGCCTCATAGATCGTTACCGTAAAGTCTACTTTGTGAATGTCTGCTGGCATCTTGGATAAGTCAATCTTTAATACCTCGTCATCACCATTTCCACTACCTGTCAAGTTGTCTCCTGTGTGCTCCACAGCTCCAGAAGAATGCTTTAAGTTGCCATAGAAGATAAAGTCGCTATCGCTCTTTACCTTGCCATCTTCTCCAAGGATGAATGCGGATGCATCGAGGTCAAAATCTGCACCACCATCATACTTGTTCACATCCCAGCCAAGACCAACAATCAATTTCTTTAAATTTGGATTTCCCTTGGTCAAATCAACTTTTTGTCCCTTTGATAAATTTACTGCCATAATGTACCTCCTTTTACTCCTCGTCTTCTGTGTCTTTTCTTGCTTGCTCAACATATCCAACAAAGACCACTGACTTTAAATTCACCTGCACTGATCTTTTTGAACTCGGTGCTTCGACCTGTGGATTGAGTGCCACAGGTAAAATTGTGCCATCTTCATTGACTGTTGGCGTGATCACCTCTTTGTCCTCCTTTAATGGCACCGCATTTTGGCGAATATCTTGATAGAAAAATTGCTCTCGATCAAGTGCTCTTCCATCTCTTGACTGAATCTTTACTGTGGCCGAGAGATTTCCTTCCTTATCCGCAACAACCGTGTAAACGAACTGGGCATCTGCCCTGCTGTAATAGCCATTTTCTAAGGTCAACAAATTATATATATACTCCCCTGGTTGTGTAAAGATAATCTGATTATCTTCCAACGCAACTTTGCCTGCTGCTTTCACAGTTTCTATTCCAAGTACTCCTCGCTGGTCTGCCTTTGTATATAATGGCATTTTTGCATATTGGTACTTTTCCCAGATGGCATAGAGTGTGATCTCATCCTGATTAACTGTTGTCCAATTTCTCACAGAGGCACCATCTTCAAAGTCAACATTTCCTCCTTTGATTCTGCCCCAACCTTTAAAGATATATCCTGCTCTTTCATAGTTGTTCTTTGACAAGACACCATCTTCATCATAAGAAAAAGTTCCATCAATCATCTTTCCCGTCACATCCTCTGCTCCCGGTGCATAGATAATTTTGTACTTAATTGGTGCATAGACCGCTCGAATAATGGTATCATCCTTAATTTCTGAAAGATTAGTATCCCAATGGTCAAAGACATAGCCCAACTTATTGTTTGGCACAGCTTTTGGTGCTACTGCTGTCTCACCGGCCTTTATTCGTTCCTCATCCAAAAACTCATCCGCATGGTCTCCATCGGCATCCTGTGCGTCATGAAATTCCACATGGTACTGCCGTTGAACCCATTCGGCCTTTAAAGTCATTCCTGATTCCACTGGCTGAGTAAAGTCATATGGCACCCCCTGAGCGTCCAGCCATCCATTAAAGGAATATCCTGTTTTTGTCGGTGTAGGATCGGGAACGCCAACACGATTTCCTCTCAAAACAATCTGTGGCACAATGGTCTGATCTGCCCCCGCAGTGTCAAAATTGACTTGATATCTTGGACAGCGATAGTGATCTGTAAAGACAATCTCATCAACTTTTTCTCCATCCTTATAGATTTCATTTGTCTGCGTCAATCCTCGCTCCCCCTGCACAACATGGTAGCGAATCTCATAGGTACTTTTATCAGCGACATATCCTGGAAGACCGTCGTCTTGCTCTGTCAATTGATAGATGTAATTTCCTGGTTCTGTAAAGACAATCTGATTTAATGTCTTTTTGTTATCTCCTGTGATGGTAAAATTATAACTTCTCTGTGTTCCCTCTGGCGTTGGCATAACGGTCACATTCTTTGCATCCGTCTGCATTGCCATCAATGTAAAGTGAAAAATATCTTTTTGGGCAGGAACCTCCCCGTCAATCTCTTTTCTTACTTCCAATGTCGCCTTTGCTGGCTCAACTTTTTTCCAAACTGCATAGAGCTGAATGACCTCTCCATCATTTGTTGTCAGATTGACTGCATTGGCATTTTCTGCATAGTCAGGAACTTGTGCATCAGGACTTTTTGCCCAACCGACAAAAATATCATCACCATGGCTAAACTCATTACTCTTTAACTTTTCTTGCCTCTCATAAGTTCGATCCTGATCACTCATCTGACCACTTCCACCATTGGCATTATAGTGAATGGTATAGTGAATTGGCTCATAGGTCGCACGAATCAACATATCTGAACTGACATTGCTAAAGTCCTTATTCCATCCCTTAAACTTATAGCCCAGTTTGTGATTTGGTACTGGCGGTGCAACAACACTTTCACCATAGGAATATCGCCCTGCTGATAGCACCTCATCCTTATAAGGTTCATCGGCCGACACATCCTCCCGAAACTCTACAAAATACATTTCCTTTGCCCAGGTTGCCTTCAAGTGAACATCTTTGGTCACTGGAGTTAAAAAGTTATATGGACCTGAGGCCTCATCTATCCAACCGCCGAAGACATAGCCATCTTTTTCTGGCGTATCAGGCTGTTCTGCAAGCATTTCATAGCGTACACTCTGCGTCCCAATGACATCCTTTGCTCCATCAACATCGAAACTCACTTGAAATCTAGGCAGAGTATAGCGATTATTAAAGACCAATCCCTCCACACGATTTCCAAATTTTTGAATCTCTGTTGTCGCTTCCAATGTCGTCTGATCACTCGTCTGCTCTTTCTCTAGCCCAAGTTCTCTTTGTACCTGAGTAACATGAAAGATCAATGTATATTCTGCACCGTCTCCCTCATACCCTTCATCTGAAACCCGAACCTGCTTCACTTTATAGGTATAATTTCCCGGCTTTGTAAAGACAATACTTGGAATTTGTGTAGTTGTTCCGCCATAGACATTGACCTCACTCTCTTGAGCATCCTGTGCACTTCCCGCAGGCATAGGTAAATCTGAAATTCCCAATGCATCCGTAGACTGTGCAATAATTTGGTAGGTAAATGTAGCCTCTTGATAGGGCTCATCTCCCATAATGCTATTGGTCAATGGAACAGTAACTACGGCTGGCAATGCGCTGACATCCGCAAAGCCTTGAATGGGCAAGACACTAATACATACGGCAACGACTAATAACATTGCAATTATTCGATGCCATCGTCGATTCATTTCTCTCACTCTATGCCTCCTTTCACTCTCATATGTGGTTATTATAGCACAATATAACCAAAAAAAGGAAGACTCCTCTAAGAATCTTCCTCACAATCTACATTATCGATGCCCTTTCGTCTGTGGCATAACGGTGGGAACCGCTCCTGCCCTTGGGTCATCTTCTTTTGTTTCTTCTGTTGTCGGTGCCACCTGCTCAGCTTCTGGCTCAGCTACACCTGTTCGCACACCGCCATTGGCATTGCCCTCAAGATAATTCTCCTGTATAGGTACGGTATCCTGTGCCGATGTCTCCTCTTTCTTGTCTTTCTTTTTCTTTGTTGGTGTAGCTGCAAAGGTGGAAGCTTCTGTCTCTCCAAAATTTGCCTTGGGAATAACATAGTCATCTCCCACACCATAGGCATTATTATAATTGCCTTCCTTATACATTCCCGTTTCTCTTGAGATTCTCGCACTAATTTGCTCCACCGTAGTGGAAGTATCATAGACCTCATCCTCAAACAAAAATTGATGAAGTCGAACAACATTGCTCTCCAATGTCAAGGGCACAATGCAATCTCCCTTTCCCGCAATACGCTTTTCTCCTTTGGCAAATGGGAATCCCTTGGTATCTAAAATATGATACTTGTCTGCCTTTGAAATAAAATCCAGTCCATCCTGCCAAGTCATATTTGTGGCCACCATAGAGAGAACATTGCCAAGCAAATCATTCTTTGTTTTTAAATCTGCTACCTTTGCCTTTTCAAAGCACATTTCCATCACTTTTCTCTGGCGCTGCGTGCGAACAAAGTCATTATCTGTGTAGCGAAGTCTCGCATAGGCCACCGCCTGAACTCCGTCGAGATGATTCATCCCCGCATGCTCCAATTGAACAGAGCCAATCCCCGTTCCATTGACCGTATCGGTAATATAGGAATTGATGTAATGAAATTCTTCATCTGTCAAGTCAATATCCAATCCACCAAGAATATTAATTGCTGTCGCCACACCCTTCCAGTTAAAGGTAATATAATCTGTAATGTTTAAGTCAAGGTTTTGATTGATTGCACGAAGTGCTCGCTCAGGTCCTCCCATTAAATAGGCACTATTAATTTTATTGTACTTATTATCACCCACATTGAGATAACTATCACGGAACACACTGCACATCTTAATATTGCCCGTGTCTTGGTCGATGCTGACAATAATAATGACATCTGAGTTTACTCCTGCACCCAATGTATTGTCTCTGGCATCCACACCAAATACTGCAATATTTTTGTATCCTTGCATCTTCTTGATATTTTCCTTTGAAAGCTCTTTATTGGTGACTGCCTCCACATCGATATTCATTCTTTGAATTTTATTGTATTGCTTTAAAAAATAGGCATATGCAAAAATTCCAACCAATACAATGACTTCAGCAATCGCAAATATCAATATCTTTGGCCAAATTCTCTTCTTTTTGTTGCTATTGGCTTGTTCCATTTCTTCCTTCCCACCAGACGCTAATATGCGTTTTTATTAATAAATCCCTTAAAAATCGTCAAAAATAAAATTTTAAAATCAAACCCTATCGTCCAATTTTCAATATAGTATAAATCATGATCTATGCGCTTTGCAATCGAAGTATCTCCTCGATAACCATTGACCTGGGCCCAACCTGTGAGTCCTGGTCGAACCTGATGTTTAATCATGTAATGTGGAATCTCATCTCGGAATTTTTCCACAAAATAAGGTCTCTCTGGTCGTGGCCCAACAAGGCTCATATCCCCCTTGAGCACATTAAATAACTGTGGCAACTCATCAATACTGGTTTTTCGTATAAATCTTCCCACAGGTGTCACTCTCGGATCATGTGCTGTTGTCCAGCCCTTCTTTTCCTTACTCTCTTCCTGCACAGTCATGGAGCGAAACTTGTACATACGAAATGGCTGATTATGTAATCCCACCCTTTCCTGCGAAAAAATGATCGGTCCTTTACTCGTTTTCTTCACAAGAATAGCTGTCAAAATCATCACAGGTGAAAACAAAATAATGGCAACGATTGCCCCAAAAATATCCACAATGCGTTTCATAAACGCATGATGAAATTCTGTCAATGGAACATGGCGAATATTAATCACTGGCAGTCCCAATAAATCCTCTGTGTAAGGGATCGTCGGAACAATATTGTGATAGTCGGGAATAAATTTTGTGTGCACGCCTGATCTTTCACATTCATTGACAATTTCCTCCAGACGGTCATAGTCACGCAGTCCCAATGTCACTGCAATCTCATCGAGCACATTCATACTCAAAATTTCTCGAAGATTTCCCGTTTCCCCAATCACTCTCACACCCTTATACTCAAATCCTCGCTCCTTGTCATCATCTAAGATTCCTCTAATCTTATAGCCCCACTCTGGATTGGCTGCCACTCGATCAATATAACTTTCTGCGGCTCGGCTATAGCCAATCAATAAGATATGCTTTAAATTATATCCCCTCGCACGAAATGCACGCAGTACAATGCGAATGCCATTTCGCTCGATCGTCTCTAGTACAATTGAAACAATATAAAAAACAACTGTCAATTTTCTCGAAAAATGATAGATATAGGGATTTTTTGAACCTAAAAATAAAATCAAGGTAAAAAGCAAAAATCCAATCGAATTTGCCTTACAAATATTGGCAATTTCTCTTCGCCTACCCGACACTCGCTTTGGTGCATAGAGTCCAAAGATTCCATTGAGTGCAATATACACAGGTACAATGGCAATCAAGGTCAAAAAGTAATAGCGTGGCAGTAATACCCCTGTTGTCGGTCGCTCACCAAACAGAAAAAACCACGACCCCAGATAACTGATAATAATCACTAGGGCATCGAGTACAATGTGCAGTCGATTTAATTGTTTTTGATAATCCTTGATCATCTATCTCTTTGCATTCTCCTTTTCAAAAAGTGTAGGCTATAGTCCACCATTCCAAGGATCATCTCACCTTCTATGGCCAATACCCTTGTCAATGGAACTTGACTTTGGTCCACTCGCTTACATTTCTTACAATTTTTTATTCCTTCAAAAAGACCCTCCAAATACTCCTTTAAAAAGCCCTTTTTGTAGAAAAATCCTGCCTTGATGACTATACCAGCAAAAAGGAAGAAACTATTGAAAAGAAGCTGCCAGTTTGCTTGATTTTTATAGTGCAAGTAGATATTATTTCTCGCAGCAAGTCGAACTTTAAAGCCATTATACTTTGAACCACTGGTACCACTGCCAAAGTGATAAACCTTGGCCCTTGGCTCATATCGATTAAAATAACCTGCTAACTTTGCACGATATCCCAAATCAATGTCCTCGAGATAGGCAAAATGCATTTCATCAAAGTATCCAATTTCATCTAACACCGCTTTTCTATAGATTGCCGCACCTGCACAGGCCGTAAAAACATCCTTAGCCCTTGTATAGCCAGAAATCTTTTCTCCCACGCCAATTTGATATCCCCAGCCAAGAATGCACATTCCATCGCCAGCATCATCCATCAAATCCCGATTCATCGATTGAATCATCATCGGACTCACAGAAAAAATTTTCTTTGACTTTTTAATGGCCTTGACAAGCTCCTCAATATAATCTGGAAATACTTCGGTGTCATTATTTAATAAAATGACATACTCTGTATTTACTTCTTTTAGGCCAGCATTGACTCCACCAGCAAATCCCAAATTCTCCTTTAAAAACAAAGTTGGAATTTTTTTCTCCTTTAACCATTCTACACTTCCATCTGTCGAACCATTGTCGACAACGAGGACATCAAAATGTCGATAGCTTTGTGCGTTCAATGCATTCATACAAGTTTCCATAAACTTTAAGCCATTGTAATTTGGAATAATAACTGTTACATCGCTGATCATCATAGATATTTCTCAATTCCCTCCATATGATAAGGCTCGCCAATTTTTTCCTTCAGTAAATCCCTCAATGCAAAGTTTGATTTTAACAAGGTGAGATTTGGATTGTAATATGGATCGCCATTTTTTAAAATTTCGGGCCACTTTTTCATAAATGTCACAATCTCTCGGTTAAATCTCTCCACCTTTTCTGGAGTGTCTTCTAACCCTCTTGACTTTGATTCATAGTGATAAAACACAGCATATGGATTATATACCACAAGTTTTTCCTTTTGTCTAATTTTCATACACAAATCAATGTCGTTAAAGGCCACGGCAAGCTCCTCAGAAAATCCACCCACGGATAAAAAGAGTTCTTTTTTGGTGAGTAAGCAGGCCGCCGTCACTGCAGAATAATCCTGTGCAGTCATTGCACGGTGGAAGTAACTTCCCTCCTCCTCAAATCGACCAATAAAAGTATGTCCTGCAATTCCTCCAAATCCAATGACGACACCTGCATGCTGAATAGAGCCATCCTCATAGAGCAATCGACATCCACAGGCCCCAACATCCTCTCTTTGTACATACCCAAGCATCTCATACAGAGAGTCAGGATTGATCATTTCTACATCATTATTTAAAAACAATAGATATTCGCCCTTGGCATATTTTACGCCATAATTGTTAATGGCCGAATAATTAAACTCCTTATCCCAATAGACCACTCGAACATTTGAAAATTCCTTTTGAATATTTTCATAGTACTTTGTTGTCTCTGGCTGTGTCGAATTATTCTCCACCACAATAAACTCAATATTTTTATATCTTCCCTTTTCATAGACAGAGCGAATCGCCACATCGAGGTCTTGGGTGTGATCCTTATTTGGAATAATAATAGAAATCAATGGCTCTTTCTCTATTTTAAAATAGGTATGATAGATGCCATAGTCAATGCCCTTTTCAATCTTTTCAATAGCAATCTCTGGATGTACACGCAAATAGTGGGCACGAATCGCCTTCTCCCCCGCTGTAAAGGCATAGAGCTTGCTCTCTGGATTGCTAGCTGTCGAATTCATATGGCAACGCCAATGGTAGAGCACCTTTGGAATATGCACAATCTTTTTTGCATGCTCTGTCATCCTAAAAATAAAATCATAGTCCTGTGCTCCATCATATTCAGGGTCAAACTCACCATATTGTGTGATCAATTCCTTTTTGACCACAAACAGATGGCAAATATAATTGACACTACACAGCATATCAATATTAAAATCAGGCTTAAAATGTGGATCAAAGAGGGAACCGCCATCCATATCCAACTTATCCTCGTCAGAATACAAACAATCGCACCCTGTCTCATTGATGGCCTTGGCATTCTCAAATAGTGCATGCTCTGGCAAGACATCATCATGGTCACAAAGCACAATATAGTCTCCCGTTGCCATAGCCAATGCCGCATTGGTATTTCCAGAAATACCCAAATTCTTTCCTAAAATTTGATAGCGAATGCGTGCATCCTTTTTCGCATACTCACGAAAAATCTTTTCTTTATTTTTTCCCGCTCTACTTCCATCAGCAAAACAAACCTCAAAATTTTCATAGGTCTGTGCCAAAATCGAATCAATTAGGGCACGAAGATATTGATCAGGTGTTTCAAAGACAGGAACAACAATAGAAAACTTTGGCATATACTCAAACACTTGATTTCTTTGGGCCTCTAGCTCTTCCTTGGTCGGTCTGGTCTTTTCATACCACTCGGCGTACTCATAGTCATTATCTAGTCCTTTAATTTTTGCTCTTGATTTTCTCATCAATGCCTTCAGTCCATGTTTTTTTAAGTAATCGCCAGCCACCTTGACTGTCTCCATATTGCAAAGGTCACGGAGCTTTTCCATTCTCTTGTGGGCAACACTCGCACGTTTTGCAATTAATTCTTCATTATATCGAATGCGAGCTTTTCTCCCCTCACATTCAATCACTAAATAATAGTTTTTTCCTCGCTCATAATCAAATTGAATATCAAATCCTAAGTCTCTGTCTACCACCTTGTCATAGTAGATTTTACTGACATCATCTCTTTTCGTGGAAACTAGCTTAAATGGCACTGGCTCTTTTCTTCCATCTAGGACTGAATAGACCACTGGCGATTTTGCATTTTTTCCGACCACCCATCCATTTAATGTAATTTTATTTTCTCGGATACGCACAATATCAATTTTATATTTCATCCGCGATTCCCCTTCTCTTTATTGCTGCTTCCAAAACATGCTTTGCCAAAATGCTGGTAGTCACCGCACCAACTCCGCCTGGCACAGGTGTGACCGCTGCCACAACTTCCTCGACATCATTTGTAACTACATCTCCACAAAGCTTTTGTGCCTTTTCATCCCAATGAATTCCAACATCAATGACAATCTGTCCTTCCTTGATATAATTTCGATCAATGCTCTGCATTTGTCCTGCTGCCGCAACTAAGATATCTGCTTTTCTCGAAATCTTATCAATTTTCTTTGACCTTGAGTGACAAATGGTCACAGTTGCCTGCTTGTGCATCAACAACATGGCCACTGGGCGGCCAATGACTAAAGATCGTCCAATCACGACTGCCTTCTTTCCTGCCATCTCAATACCATAGTAATTTAAAATCGCCATCACAGCTTCTGCCGTACATGGAGCAAAGCCATCGCCTGTATTGGCATAAATGCCTGCAAGAGAACCCTGTGTATTGCCATCAATGTCCTTTTCCACAGCAAGCAATCTCGTCGCAGCCTCCTCATCGAGCTGTTTTGGCAAGGGACGAAACATTAAAATGCCATCTACCCCATCATCTTGATTGAGCTCCTCTAATTTTTTTAAAAATTGTTCATTGTCAATGTCACCATCAAGAACCACTTGCTTTACTTCAATCCCAACTTGTGCACATCTTTTCATTGCTCCTCGCTCATAGGAAAGATCATCCTCTCTCTTTCCCACTCGCAAAATAGCAAGCGTAGGTACAATTCCCTTCTTTGACAATTTTTCTACTTCAAGGCGCAGCTTTTCCGTAATTGCGTCTGCAACTGGTTTTCCCTTTAATAACATTTTTTCCCCCTATGCATACTTGTGATATATATGCTCAAAAATACTGTCAGCAAGTGGTAAATACTCCTCAACTAGCGCATCCACCTCTTTATTTACGCTATCTGCATATTCTCTGTCCTTCATTGACTTTGTATTGATCTTTACATTTACTGCTGCACCAAGAAGCGACGAACGAAGAATGCTCGCACCAACTGCTGCATCTGATTGAATCATCACACTGCCAAGAACAGCAAATCTTTCTTCTAACTTAATTGCCTCACAGACCAAATGAAGAATCTCCATCGGAACCTTCGCCGCATCCCTCAGACAATTTTCCATAACGATATCTCGATTTTTGTCATCCTTTGGTATTGCATACGCCCTAGAAAGAGGTTCAAATGCTGCAGCATCTCTTTCAATACAATTTAAAAATTTCCTAGAAAGATCCTTTGCCCTAGCCATACAGACCCTTAGTTCCTCCTCAGCATCGGCATACTTTTTCTTTCCCACAGTAAATTCTCCCACCATATTGCCTAGAGCTATGCCAAGACTAGCCGCTAAAGCACTTGCACCGCCTCCACCAGGTACAGCCGCCTTGGAGGCCAAAGCATCTACAAATTCTTCCAAAGAATACTTTACAAACTTTTCCATCTTACTTTCTCTTTATTCCTTTCTGCACAATAGGATATTTCTTTCTCATTCTTATTCTTTCTCTGACACTAGAATATGTCTGAATGGGTTTCGCCTTTTGATGTTCTCCAATCATCTTTTCCATCCAAATCATATCATACCAATGCTCAAACTTATAGCCACTATTGTGAAATCGACCTACCAATGAAAAGCCCAATTTTTGATGAAATTTTGCACTGCTCTCATCGAGATAGAGATCTTTTCCCCTCGGCATGGCAATACAAGCATTCATATTTAAAATTCCCATTTCCTTGCAGATTTCTTCAATGGCCTGATAGAGCACTCTGCCCACACCGGACTTTCTCTCTTTTCTGTCGACATAGACACTGGTCTCCACCGACCAATCGTAGGCTGGACGAGCATAAAAGGCATGGACATACGCATAACCGACAATCTTTCCTTTCCTTTCCGCCACAATATAGGGATAACGACACAGAACCTCCTCTATGCGCCGTTCAAATTCTTTTACACTTGGCACATCATATTCAAAGGTAATCGCCGTTTCCTCTACATAGGGAGTATAAATCTCGACCAGTCGCTTGGCATCCTCTAATTTTGCCGTGCGAATACAGATTTCTTCCAATAGATGACCTCCTAAAAATCATGCTAACATCATAACATACTATTGTAAAAAAGACAAAATAAAGAAAAAAGAGGCTGCTGCCTCCAATGATATCACTGGAAACAACAACCTCCTCAAAACAATCTTCTAAATTAGTTAGCAGCTGCTGAAGAAACTGCACTCTCTGCTGCTGATGAAGCTGCGTCAACTGCTGAAGAAGCCTTATCTGCTGCTGATGAAGCTGTATCAGCTGCCTTGTCTGCTGCTGAAGAAGCCTTGTCTGCTGCCTTATCTGCTGCTGATGAAGCCTTGTCTGCTGCCTTATCTGCTGCTGATGAAGCCTTGTCTGCTGCCTTGTCAGACTTAGCTGCTGTTGTTGTTGTTGTGCTGCTGCTTCCGCCACAAGCTGTCATAGCACCTGCTGCAAGTGCACATACTGCTGCCAATACAAGAATATTCTTTTTCATTATTTTTTCCTCCTCAAATTGCATTACTGCATCAATCATTCTTTATTAACTGTTACATACGCCATTATAACCTACTTTTTGAAAATGTCTAGTCTATTCACGATTTATTCATAATTTATTCATATTTGACTGAGCAAAATATTCCTATTTGTATTCTTTTACTTCCATTATGTTCAAAACCAGAGAGTGCAAAGTAATTTTGTACTCTCTGGATCATTTTCTATCCTACAGTGGAATAATGCCAAACACAATTCCAAGGATTAACATAAACATACTGATCACAAAATATGGTGGAATAGAAAATTTCATATGATCCTTTAACTCTGTATTGGTAAGTCCAATGGCCAGATAGGTTGCTGGAACTAGAGGGCTAACCATAAGAGCAAGATTCTTTCCAATAATCATCGTCAAAGCCGTAGATAGAGAAGCCACACCATAAGTCTCTCCCACTTTCATTACCAATGGCATAATGCCATAGAAGTAAGCATCTGTACCTACACAAAGTCCCAGCGGAAGTGCGAGAATACCAAAGATAACATGAATGTATCTTCCTAGAGGTGCAGGAATAATACTCATCAAGGCCTGTGCCATTGCTGTGAGCATTCCTGTACCCTCAAAGATTCCGACCATAGCACCTGCTGCAAACAAGGTTGCTGAAATAATCAGTGCCGCCGGTGCATTCTTTTTGATTAATTTATCCTGTAACTTCTGATTTGGATAATTTACGGCCAAAAGAATACAAAGACCAATCATAAACACAATGTAACTTGAGACAATTCCACTCGCAAGAATGCCAATCAGTGCAACAGTAAGAATCAGATTAAAAACTAGATAAGGTGCTGGCTTTCTCAAGGCCTCTGCCTCTGCCGTCGCCTTTTCATCGACTTCGTCTTCCACCCCTTTGCCCATTCCTGCTCCCTGCTTTACTGCAAGCATGCCCAACAATACAGCAAGTACAAAGTTAACGATCAAACCAATAATCTGAAGTGGAATTAACATATGCCAAAGTGTTGTCGCATCCATTTCCAAAACTGTCGCAGCTCTGGCTGTAGGTCCACCCCATGGCAACAAATTCATTACTCCCATACATCCACCGGTCAAGCAGAGCAAAATTTTGGGACTAATATTCATTTTCTTATAAACGGGATAAAAAGATGGAACTGTAATCAACACAGTCGCTGCGGTCGTGCCATCGAGATGAGCAATGGTTGCAACCACCGCTGTGGCCACCGTAATCGCAATGACATTGTTGCCCGCCTTTTTTACTAAAAAGTTTACAATAACATCAAAAAATCCTGTGTCAGACAAGATACCAAAATAAATCACTGAGAAAATAAACAAAATTCCATTTCCCATCGTTGTCTCAACACCTTTCTTGATAAAGCCACCAATGGTGACTGGATCATAACCAAGAATCAGTGCGGCAATCGATGGAATCATCGCCAATACAACAATCGGAGACATCAGCCCCCTAAGAAGTAAAAACACGATGACAATAATCATTAAAAATCCAACAATCGCTACCATTTTTTCTCCAATCTAATCGTCTAAAAATTCAGCCGCTCTTCTTCGACAACCAATGGTCTTTTCATCACACGCTGATTAATGGTCAGAACATATTCTCCAACCATTCCAATAAAGAAAATCTGTACGGATCCCAAAAATAACATCCCTAAGAGCAGTGGTACCATACCTGCTGGAAAGCGATTCCAATAAATTAATTTCATAATCAAGTAAATGATTGCTGCAATAATGCTCACGCCACAACTAATGGCTCCTAAAAATGTGGCAAATCGAAGACCAACTTTTGTGTAGGAAGTCACAGAAAGCATGGCCGCATCATAGAGTCGATAAAAATTATTGCTCGTCTTTCCCGCCCTGCGCTTTGGCTGTTCATAGGGAATCTCTTTTCTTCGAAAACCAAGCTCAGCCACAATACCTCGCAAAAACGGTGTCGGGTCATCTAACTTTCTCAAAACATCCATAAACTCTCTGTCATAGAGCCCAAAACCTGTAAAATGCTCAATTTGCTCGACATCTGATAATTTTTTGATGCTCTTATAATAAAAACTGCGCAAATGATACATAATTGGACTTTCCTTGCTCGATTCCTTAATTCCAATAGCAATCTTATATCCCTCTTCCCAAGCCTTGACATACTTTGGAATCATTTCCACAGGATCTTGAAAATCCGCAGCCATCAATATGGTGGCATCTCCTGTTGATTGCAACATTCCGTAGTAGGGCGAATTAAATTGCCCAAAATTTTTGGCATTAAAAATCGCCTTGATATCTTTGTCCTGTGCACAAAGCTGTCGAATAATTTCCCTTGTCCCATCCTTTGAGTCATTATCAATAAAAATAATTTCATATTGATAGTCCTTTAATTGCTCGTGAAAAATCTTTCGAATTTCATTGCTCAGTGGAAGGACATTTTCTTCCTCATTGTAACAGGGTACTACTATACTGATTTTTTTCATTTTTCTGCCCATTCTGGTATAACCTGTATTTTTATCACATCGGGTTGATTTTTTCTCATCATCTCTAGTGCCAATGGCAATTGGTCAAAGCCATGCAAGGTATGGGTAATCATCTGCCTTGGGCAAATGCGTCCAAAAGCACACAAAGCTAACAGTCTCTCCATTCTTGCACGTCCTCCCTTTCCAAGCTCCGTGTATATGCTCTTTCCAGCCATTCCACGACCCCCAGAAAACTTAGGAATCATCATTGCCCCATCTCCTGGATAATGTTTCAGATTGACCACTCGCCCAATGCCATAGCGAACCATATCCACTGCTTGGCTAAAGCTCTCATCATTCCCTCCACAAATGACCACGACATCAGCTCCAATGCCATCGGTCATCTCCAATACCTTCTTTGTGATATCGCATTGATGATAATCTAAAATGTCACTGGCCCCATATTGTTTTGCCAACTCAACCCTCTTTTTTCTACTGCCCACAGCAATAATTCGACCAGCACCTTTTAATTTTGCTCCGAGAATAGCCATCAAGCCCACAGCTCCAATGCCCAATACTACTACCGTATCGCCAAAGGCAATCTCTGCTGCCTCAATGCCAGTAAAGCCTGTAGTAACCATATCTGTGCACATCAGAGCATCTTCTACCATCACATTTTTAGGAACTTTTGCCAGCGTAGTGTCCGCATCCGCAATCATAAAGTACTCGGCAAATTCTCCAGGAATACTCCTTCCAAGGGCATTGGCTGAAAAAGGTCTTCTCGCATGTAAGGTATTGCCCTCTTGAATGGCCTTTTCCCTCCAATTTGGTGTCATTGCTGGCACAGCCACTACATCCCCAACTGAAAAATCATAGACTTCACTTCCAACTTCGCAAACCCTTGCCACGCACTCATGCCCCAAAATCAAATCATCAGGCTTTTTGCTGCCACTTCCATAGACTGTATTGACATCCGATGTACACACACTCATCGCAATTGGCTGCAAAATTGCACTGTAGGGATTTTCTAATCTTGGTCTTGGCATATCCTTAATCTCTACTTTTCCAGGTGCACTCAACACAAATGCTTTCATTGCTTCTCCTTATACCTTGTTAAATGGTCACTCATCAATGTATAAATTTCAATCTGCTCGCCCAATTTTTCCCTGATATTTTGTGCAATCTCATCGGTGTAGCCTGGTGCAACAATCACAATCACATCCACAGGGTTTTCCTTTGCTTTAGCTGGAGAAACAATCGGAATATGTGAAGCTGGTGCAAATCTCCCCTGCTTAAACGGTGCAGAATCAATAATATAAGCTATCTTATCGAAAAGATGCATTGTTGCA
Organism: Lachnospiraceae bacterium oral taxon 096; assembly: GCA_018141845.1. Classification (NCBI taxonomy): domain Bacteria; kingdom Bacillati; phylum Bacillota; class Clostridia; order Lachnospirales; family Lachnospiraceae; species Lachnospiraceae bacterium oral taxon 096. The sequence continues at coordinate 336,593 of CP073340.1, forward strand.
CAGAGCGTAAATCCCTGATGACTTGCTCCCCAAACGGCCATCCTTTTTCCTTCCCTCTCCACCGATGCCATTAGGTCATACACTTCATCTTGAATTACCTTCTTTTGTTTCAAAAGTCCATCAACATTTACCTTTGGCTTTTTTTGAATAATCACAGCCAAAGTGTCTCGATTGACTCTCTCCTCTTTCAACACCAAAAATCCTGCTCGGTCTAAAATAAAATGTAAACTCTCTCTTGTATAGTAGGCGATATGATCAGGAATAATTTCATAAAAGCTCTCCTGCTCCAAGATATACTCAAAACTTGGCACTGTCAACAATCCATAGCCACCATCCACTAGATTATGGGCAATGGCTCGCAAATACATCGCTGGATCTGGCTGATGTTCCAAGAAATTAAAAGAAGTAAAAGCATCAAAAGGTGCATTTTCAAATACATCCTCTTCACTATTTGGATAATACTCTTGAACCTGTAATCCTATGCTTCTTGCCTTTTCTACAAGTTCCCGCTTGTGCTCCATTCCATAAGCTTTGACAGGATAGTCCGACCAAATCTTTAAAAACTCTCCCTGTCCAGCACCTGCCTCAAGAATCTTTTTTCCCTGTAAGTGGCAGACTTCAATAAATTCATCATATTGTTTTCTTCTCAGGGCATCCATTGTCGTAGAATAGCCACCCGCACGAATGACATCTCGATAGTAACTTACTGGTGGTGTATCCAGTTGCACCAAACCACAGCCATTACATTGACAAAGATGAAGATCCATTCCTTTTTCTGTCTTTACTTCATTGGCATCAGGAATATCTTGTGCCGTCGCTGGCATATTTTCAATATACAATAATTTTTCTAATTTACCCCCGCATGCGATACATCTTTTCAATTTCTCTCACCCCTTCTCTAAATGTGGTATGTTCGACAAATCCTGTCCATGCCACAAGTTTTTCAATGGAGGGCTCTAAGTAGGGCACACCCTCTTCTGGTTCTTTTCTTTGTTCAAATTGAACCTTCCCATTGCTATGACAAGTTTTACATATCTCAGAAACAAAGCTGCGAAGTCTTCGTGTATCCTGTCCAGCTACATTGACCACACAACTTCCCTCTCCATAGACACAGAGCCCCAGATTTTCTATTGCCCTTGCACAATCATCAATATAAAGATAATTCCACATTTGTTGACAAGGTCCAAGGCCGATATCCTCCCCCAAAACAGCCGCTCTTGTGACCACCATCGGCAGTGCACTTTCATGGTCACCGGGTCCATAGACACTAAAAATGCGCATATGAACATACTCTAGTCCTATTTCTTTGCTTATTTTTCTTGCCCTTTCTAGGACCTCTTTTTTCGCCTTGCCATAGGCAGAAATTGGGCGACAAAGTGTCGATTCATCACAAAGTCCCTCAATCCTCTGCCTCGTCGTCACACCATATTCTGCCTGCGAACCTGCAAATAAAAATCTACCACAACCTAAATTCTTGCTAACTTTTACTGCTCTCAACGCATTTTGAATGTTTTTTTCCTGTAGGGCATAATCCATTCGCCCAACACGACCAATGCCATCCCAAGCAAAATGAATCCAGACATCCATCTTTGGCAAGTCCATCTCTAAAAGTGTCTCCACTTCATCCATATCACAATCAATGACAAAAATATTGGAGGGAATATTTTTCCTATTTTTTGAACTTTTTCGCACAATACCATAGACACAATGTCCATCTTCTCCATAGGCTCTTGCCACAGCAGCACCTAAAAAGCTGGTTACCCCTGTAATCACTACATTGGCCATCTTATTCTTCCATTTTCTTAACAATCATATTTTCGTTCATTTCTTCTTCAGATAAAAATGGTGTCAAGTCCTCAAGCGGAGGGCTCACCATTCGTCCATCTGGCAATTGCTTTCCCGAAGACTTTGGTTCAAAATTTTGGTCTTGACTACAAAATGCCTCACAAATCACTGGACCTTTTGTCGCAAATGTCTCACGCACAGCATCAAAGAGTTCCTCATTGTGCCTAGCTCGAATATAGGGATAGCCATAGGCTCTTGCCAACTTTTCCATATCTGGAAAACTTAGATCCTTGCTGTCTGGTCCAATGCCAACCAATGGTTTATCTGAGAAGAATTTACTCTGTGTCTGTCGAATGCTGTGATAACCGCCATTGTTGATTAAGAAAATCTTTAATGGCATTTGATGATGAATAATGGTCTGTAACTCCTGAAGATTCATTTGAATACTTCCATCTCCCGTCACTAAAATGACATCCTCCAGATATTCTTTTCCATCCTCGTTGGCCATGCAGGCACCAATGGCCGCTGGCAGGTCATAGCCCATCGAAGCAATGGCAGAATTGGAAATAAATCGTTGCCCTTTTTTAATGATATAGGAATGACCACCTACTACACAAGCTGAGCCATTGCCCACCACTGTAATTTGATTTTCTTTGGCTTGCGTGCTGATTTCATGAATGAACGCATAGACATTGGCATCTTTGTTTGGATTTGGAAGGAGATACTCTGGCTTACACACAGGATATTTCTCTCTCCAATGCTTGCAAGTCTCTAGCCAAGCCATTCCTTTAATGCCCTCTCCTTTGTGATCTTGCCAAATTGGAACAGGCTCATCTTTTAATTCCTCAAGCATCACTTCTAATAGATCCTTGCAATCTGCATGAATTGGCATATCCACATGGAGCGTTGGCTTTTTTAATTCCTCCTCATCAATGTCATTGACTATCGTATAAGCCTCCCTCGCCCAGGCTTTACAGTTAAATCCCACCTGTCGAAGGCTCAATCTGGAACCCACTGAAAAGACTAGGTCTGAATTTTGCACAGCAAAATTTCCTGGTCGGTCACCAAAATTTCCTGGTCGCCCTGCATAAAGTCTGTGCTCATCCCAGAGACAATCCTCACTGTCCCAGCCAACAACGACAGGAATTCCTAACTTTTTTGCTACAGCAAGAAATAATGAATGTGCTCTGGCAATGCGAATTCCATTTCCCGCATTAAACACAGGTCTCTTGGCATTGCGAATTTTTTCAATAATTTTTCTTGCCACTTCTTTGCTCACTTTTTTAGGCAATTTTTCTCTTTTTTCTCCATTGCCAGCCTCATCCTCAGGAATGGCATGGACATTTTTATTTTTATTTCCCCAACCATCTCCTCCAGCCTCATAGTCAGCCCTGTCAAAACCAATCAGTTCATCTTCTTCCACATATGCTCCCTGTACATCGAGTGGAATGTCCAACCAACTTGGTCCTGGTCTTCCACTTTCTGCCAAGTACAATGCCTTCTCCAGACAGAAACGAATTCGCATAGGGTCAATGACCATCTCCGCATACTTTGTCATACAAGAAACAGCCCTACAGATATCAAATTCTTGATCTCCCATAGCCCGAATATCCACACCTGAACTTCTTGCCGTCCAGTCATAGCGCACCTGTCCAGAAAATACAATCATCGGAATGGAGTCCAGCCAACCACCAACGACACCTGTCAGTGCATTGGTTCCGCCTGGGCCTGTTGTCACACACAAGACAGCCATCCGATTATTAATTCTCGCATAGCACTCCGCAGCCATAGCTGATGCCTGTTCATGATGATTGTAGGTCATCGTCAATCCCGACTGATGTCCGAAGCCATCATTGAGATACATTGCCCCGCCACCCGTCACACTAAAGCCACGAACAATCCCATGCTCTACTACTTTTTTTGCAATATAGGTACTGACTTTTATTTTCATAAATAAAATCCTTTCCGCTATCGCAGACTTTTCCCACGATAAACTAGCCATCTTATTATATCATAAGAAAATCTCTCTGAAAACTAAACATTTCGACTTGCTTACCGACTCTTACAATGTTCTTACTATCCTGCAACAGCCCTTTTATTTCCAAAAAAAGATGTTATAATAGGTTTGAAATAGAGGAAGGGAGGGCAATACAATGTACAAATTTGTAAAAACATTGATTTTCACTGCTGCCTTTTCCATGTTCGCTGTAGTTCCCGCATTTGCATCACCTGAACATGCCAAGACTGGCAATTTCAGTTGGGTAACAACCAATAATTCTTGGGTTGCTTACAATGAGCAAGGAGGTCTAGCAACAGGATGGATCAAGTACCATGACAATATTTATTATCTCAATAAATCTGGTGTGATGAAAACGGGTTGGATTAAGGAAGATAATAACTGGTACTATCTCAAAGAGGATAGCGGGGAATTAATTACCAACCAATGGGTAGATAATTATTATCTCGATGCAACAGGAAAAATGGCTAAGATCCGTTAGGGTCTTAGCCATTTTTTCATGCCAACAAAATATAGGCCAACATAGAAAACATCACTTGCACAATGGCAAATCGGAAGACAATTTGCGTCTTTGACCAATTTCGATTGGCTTGATTTTTTCTAACCTCATCATGAAGGGGAGTTCTTGTATTTGCCAAAATTCTAATCTTTAAAAAGCGAAGCAAAAAGATTTTTGCCAATCCCAATCCACCATCAAGAATTAGTACAATGGCAAACAATAAAAAACTAAAGGGATGTCTCGATTTCATGGCCAGCACAGCAATAAAAAAGCCAAATGCTCTTGATCCGGCATCTCCCATCAACATTGTACTTGGCAATGTATTAAAACAGAGATACGCTAGCATTGCCCCAATGAGGATTACACTGTAGCCCACATAATTTCCCAAGTTTTTTCCAAAAATCACCAAAAATGAACCAATGGTAATGATAACCAGTGTCGTACAAAGTCCATCGATGCCATCTGCACAGTTGGTGACATTGATACTCACCCAAATTAAAATAATACCCAAAATTGCATAGAGCAATGGATGGAGTGTGAGTGTCCAATGAAAAAATTGAATTTCTGTGCCATTCCAATGAATAAAGGACACGACATAAATAATGGAGATTCCTAGATCAATCGCCCCCTTCTTATAATCGCTCCAAGGCGTATCTGAGGCATCATCTAAATATCCACTCATCATGACGGCAAAAATCAAAATCAAAAAAATAACATATTCTGGGCTGACCTCGGCAAACAAAAGTCCTGTGACAATAAAGGCAATAATGATGACCAATCCCACACCACGCAATTTTCCCTTTGATTGGTCTCCACCCTCAACAAAGGCCTTTCCCTGATCTAGTGGAAGAAAAGAAAATCGTCTATTTAACGCAATAAAAGTGAAGACCCACGATACCAAAAAGCCAATCGCTGCCACTCGATGAGCTCCAATCTGATTCCCTAAAAGTGATAAAAACATTATTTTGTTTCTCCTGCAGATTCACTGTACATTTCCTGACTCATACTCAAAATATCTGACAATGTTGCCTGATCTGATAATGAAAACGCCTTATCAAGCTGTGTACGCATCTCATTGACTACCTCGTCACTGGTGGCCTGTTCAATCTGCTCTTCAGAAACATTTTGATTGCTCACCTTTGCCGCATGCTTGGTTACTTGAATCAGAAAATATTTGGCCACTTCCTTTTGTTTTGTTTCATCTGCCTTCTTCCAATCTTCCTGCTTCCACAACAGATAGGTCTTCTCATCCTTTTTGCTTGTCTGTACCGTTGAAGTTTCTTCCTTCGTTGTTTCTGTTTCTGTACTCTGTGCCACTGCTGTCGATGTCTCTACCATTGTTGATGTCTTAGTCACTGCTGTTGTCTGTGAAGTGCTTTCTGTCTGTGCAATGCTTGTCTCTGTCGCACTCTCCTTTGATGTTTCTGTCACTGCTGTATTTTTTTTCTGACAGCCAACAGCAAGAAGCATCATTCCAGCAAAAATTGCTGCTGATAAAATTTTCTTTTTCATGCTTTCCTCCTCTCAGTAAACAACAAAAAAAGTACAGGTGGGAGCAATATTGCCACCACGCCTGCACTTTTAAAATCTACCAATCATGAATTAAACTAATTCAAACAGAACTTCCATAGCGGCATCGCCCTTGCGAAGACCAATCTTAACGATTCTTGTATAACCACCATTGCGATCTGCATACTTAGGAGCGATCTCGTCCATAAGCTTAGAAGTCACATCAATCTTCTTTGTAGCCTTCTTCTTACCAGCTGCCTTTGTTGGTACCTCTGTTACATCATAGAGAACAGCTGCAATCTGTCTTCTCGCATGAAGTCTTGAAGGTCTATCCTTCTTGATTTCCTTCTCTACCTCATCATAGACAGTTACCTTCTTGCCATCTACAACTTCCTTTACTCTCTTGCCATTCTCGTCCTTGCGAGCAACCTTAGCTGTTACCTTTACAGTGTCGAAGTTGTCCTTCTCCTTTGCAGCAAGTGCGATTAGTGGCTCAACGATCTTTCTTACTTCCTTAGCTCTAGCCTCAGTTGTAATAATCTTACCGTTTACCAAAAGTGCTGTTACCTGGTTTCTCAATAATGCCTTTCTCTGTGATGATGTCTTAGAAAGTTTTCTGTACTTAGCCATTGTTATTTTTTCCTCCATTTGGAACGCATATACACGCTAGTTCGGACTTACTGTATATGCAATTATCGTATCTAAAAATTAGACTTCCTCACTTGGATTGAGCTGAAGTCCTAATTCCTTCAACTTTGCAAGCACTTCCTCTAAAGACTTGCGACCAAGGTTTCTCACCTTCATCATATCCTCTGGTGTGCGATTGCAAAGCTCCTCTACTGTATTGATTCCTGCACGCTTTAAGCAATTGTAGGAACGAACAGAGAGCTCAAGTTCATCGATATTCATCTCGAGAACTTTTTCCTTACCATCATCTTCTTTCTCGACCATAATCTCTGCTGATTTTGCATTTTCAGAAAGGTCAATAAAGAGATTAAGATGTTCGCTCAAAACTTTAGCAGCAAGGCTAACTGCCTCATCTGGAGCCAAAGTTCCATTGGTGACAACATCTAAGGTAAGCTTGTCATAGTCTGTGATTTGACCAACACGAGTATTCTCCACCAAGAGATTCACTCTCTCCACTGGTGTGTAGATAGAATCTACGGCAATCACTCCGATTGGCAAATCCTCATTCTTATTCTTATCTGCGCTGACATAGCCGCGACCATTGGTGATGGTCAATTCCATATAGAATTTTCCCCCTGACAATGTCGCAATAACCTGATCCTTATTGAGGATCTCAATATCCGGGTCACATTGAATGTATGCCGCTGTAACTACACCCTCGCCCTCAAAATCAATATAAGCAGTCTTTGGTTCACTGCTTGAGCTATGATTCTTGATGGCCAAGCTCTTGACATTCATGATAATTTCTGTCACATCTTCCTTGACACCCTGGATAGATGAGAACTCATGCAAGACACCGTCAATCTTTACCTGGCTGACTGCTGTTCCCGGGAGGGATGAGAGCATAATTCTTCTCAAGGAATTTCCTAGAGTTGTGCCATAACCTCTCTCCAACGGCTCACAAACAAATTTACCAAATCTCTTATCACTAGATATCTCTGCAATCTCAATGTTTGGTTTCTCAAAATCGAACACTAAAGTCCCTCCTTTACGCTATACCCAATACAAAAATGATAAGCTTCCCTATGTAAACATTATGCAAGCACAAAAAATGCTTGCATAATGTAAACGAATACTTAATTATTTAGAGTACAACTCGACGATAAGAAGTTCGTCAACTGGAACATCGATTTCTTCTCTTGTAGGTAATGACTTAACGCTACCCTTAAGAGCTTCCTGATCAGCATCCAACCATGCTGGAACCATACGGCCAGCTGTCTGCTCTAATACTTCCTTATATCTTGCTGAAGACTTCGCCTTCTCCTTGATCTCAATAACATCTCCTGCCTGAATAAGATAGGAAGGAATGTTCACGCACTTGCCATTGACAAGCACATGCTTGTGGTCAACGATCTGACGAGCCTCTTTTCTTGTTCTACCAAATCCCATACGGAAAATGACATTGTCAAGTCTTCTCTCCAAAAGAATCATAAGGTTCTCACCTACCTGACCCTTCATACGAGAAGCCTTTGTATAATAATTTCTGAAAGGTTTCTCCAACACGCCATAGATGAACTTTGCCTTTTGCTTTTCACGAAGCTGAAGACCATACTCACTCATCTTACGGTTGGCTCTCTTTAATTCTCTGTTTGATTTCTTATCAATACCGATATACACAGGATCAAGCCCGAGCGATCTGCATCTTTTAAGAACGGGAACTCTATTAACTGCCACTTTTAGTACCTCCTATTAGACTCTTCTGCGTTTTGGTGGACGACATCCATTATGTGGAACAGGTGTTACATCCTTGATACTTGTTACTTCAATACCACATGCGGAAAGAGCACGGATCGCAGCCTCACGACCTGAACCTGGTCCCTTCACCATAACATCTACTGATTTTAAGCCATGTACTAAAGCTGCCTTTGCTGCAGTCTCAGCAGCCATTGAAGCTGCATATGGAGTAGATTTCTTTGAACCTCTAAATCCAAGACCACCAGCACTTGCCCAAGATAATGCATTACCCTGAGTATCAGTCAATGTAACAATTGTATTGTTGAATGATGACTGAATATGTGCCTGTCCACGTTCAACGTTTTTCTTTACGCGCTTTTTAGTCACCTTTTTGGTGGACGCTTTACTTGCCATTAAACTAACCTACTTTCTTCAAATGTTGATACGTTCCTGTTATTAAAACATGCAACGTGTTATTTCTTCTTGTTTGCTACTGTCTTTCTAGGTCCCTTACGAGTTCTAGCATTGGTCTTTGTCTTTTGACCACGAACAGGTAAGTTCTTTCTATGACGAATACCACGATAGCAACCGATTTCCTGAAGTCTCTTGATGTTCATTGCGATTTCTCTACGAAGATCACCCTCTACAACCTGAGTCTCAGCGATTACTGCTGCAATGTTCTTAACCTCGTCATCTGTAAGATCCTTTACTCTCGTGTTTGGATCTACACCAGCCTCAGAAAGAATACGATTAGAGCTTGTAAGACCAATACCATAAATATAGGTAAGTCCAATCTCTACACGTTTTTCTCTCGGTAAATCAACGCCTGCAATACGAGCCATTGTGTTGTCTTCCTCCTTGTATTATTTTACTTTTCTGAAAAGCAGTGGGATTATCCCTGTCTCTGCTTATGCTTTGGATTCTCACAGATTACTCTGATAGATCCTTTTCTCTTAATTACCTTGCACTTTTCGCACATAGGCTTAACTGAAGATCTGACCTTCATTGCAATTCTCCTTTCCTGGATACCAACAAAAAGTCGCTAGAATAGTATAGCACCAGGGCTTATAATATGCAAGCAAATCTTTGTTTTTATTTATCTCTCCAAATAATTCTTCCCTTAGAAAGATCATATGGTGATAACTCAATTGTCACTTTATCCCCTGGCAAAATGCGAATGTAATTCATTCTCAACTTGCCACTGATATGTGCAAGCACCTGATGACCATTCTCAAGCTCTACCTGAAACATGGCATTTGGCAATTTCTCTACTACTGTTCCTTCAATCTCTATTACGTCTGATTTAGACATTTAAAAACCCCCAAGTTTTAAGGAAATATTTCACTTCCTCGTCCCTGACTTCTCCAGAAAGTATTTTTTCCTTCAATGGATTGTCGTTTACCTGCTGCACTTGTATGTGCTTCTTATTTTTTTTCTTCGGAGCACTAACGCCCTTATGCTTGCCGTCGCAGACCCAGACGATGTCACCCTTTGCTTTCACAATTAAATATACACTATCTTTGTCATGTCCTGCAAGCGATTTTGCTACATTTCCAACTTCGCAGCTCACCATAACTTCCCCTTAAGATCTCAAAGAGAGAATTTCTGGCTCACCTTCTGTAATCAAGATGGTGTTCTCATAATGTGCTGAGAGAGAACCATCTTCTGTGACTACTGTCCAATCATCATCTAACCATGCAACTTCTGGGCGTCCAATATTAATCATTGGCTCAATCGCCAATGTCATTCCAGGCACCAATTTAATGCCCTTGTGGTTCATTCTGAAATTTGGCACCTCTGGATCTTCATGGAGATGTGTTCCAATTCCATGTCCAACCAAATCTCTGACTACCCCATAGCCTAAGCCCTGAGCATAGTCTCCAATCGCACCACAAATATCATTAAGATGATTGCCGGCCTTGGCATTTTTCAGTCCTTCGTAGAATGCGTTTCTGGTCACCTCAATCAATTTCTTTGCTTCATCTGAAACATTGCCAATTGCATGAGTTCTTGCGGCATCAGAATGATAACCTTTCCAGATCACGCCTGCGTCCAGGCTTACGATGTCACCATCTTGCAAATATCTCTTCTTTGATGGGATGCCATGCACAACCTCATCATTTACAGAGACACAAATCGATGCTGGATAGCCATTGTAATTGAGAAATGATGGAACACAACCAAAGGAGCGAATAATCTCATCTCCAAGCTTGTTGATTTCCCAAGTCGTCATTCCCTCATGCAATGCCTTTTCCAATTCTTCATGTGTCTTTGCAAGAAACACTCCTGCCTCTTTCATCAGTTCAATTTCTCTCTCCGACTTAACTGTTACTGCCATTTTATTCTCCCAATATATTTACAATATCAACAAAGACATCCTTTAAATCCTTTGTTCCGTCTACGCTATGTAAAATTCCCGCCTTGCTATAGTAGTCAATCAATGGCTGTGTCTGGGCGTGATAAACTTCCAATCTCTTTTTCACTGTTTCTGGCTTATCATCGTCACGAAGCACTAATTTAGCCCCACACACATCGCAGGTATCTTCCTTCTTTGGTGCATTGTACACAATATGATAGGTCGCACCACAGGATACACAAGCTCTTCTTCCACCCATACGCTGTACAATGTTGTCGTCTGGAACATCGACATCAATCGCATAGTCAATCTTTTCTCCTCTGCCACTGAGTGCCTGTGTCAAGCTATCTGCCTGTGGAATAGTTCTTGGAAATCCGTCAAGAACATATCCTTTTGTACAATCAGCCTCATCAATTCTGTCCATCAACATCCCAATGGTAATCTCATCTGGAACAAGGGCACCCTTGTCCATAAACTCCTTTGCCTTCTTTCCAAGCTCTGTACCGGCCTTAATATTGGCACGGAAAATATCCCCTGTTGAGATATGTGGTATACCATATTTCTCTGCAATTTTCTTCGCCTGAGTACCTTTTCCTGCACCCGGAGCGCCAAGCATTATAATCTTCATATAACCTCCAGACTAGCGTAGAATCATTTTTCTATATGTATGCCGATAGCTCCGGCAAAATTCTTCGCCTGAGCCCATCGTCATCTATTTAAATTAATCCATCAAAAATCCCTTGTAATTTCTTACAAGCATCTGAGACTCAATGGCCTTAATTGTCTCTAATACAACACCTACGATAATAATCAAGGATGTTCCTGTAAAGGATAACTTAGACACTGAGAATACACCAGAAATAATGATTGGGATAATTGCCACAACCAAAAGTCCTGCTGCTCCGATAAAGATGATATAATTTAAAATTTTATTCAGATAATCACTGGTTGGCTTTCCTGGGCGAACACCTGGGATAACACCACCCTGCTTTTTCATGTTATTTGCAACTTCAAGTGGATTGAATGTAATCGAAGTATAGAAGTATGCAAAAAGAACTACGAGTATCACATATACTAATGCACCAAGTGAATAGATATATCCGACTTCCTTATTGAACCAACTTGATGTGCTCAAAAGTCTCAATATCTTTCCAGCTGGTGTTGCGTAGTTGATATTGGCAAATTGTGCAATAACTACTGGGAACGACATCAACGAAGAAGCAAAAATAACGGGCATAACACCTGCTGTATTTATTTTCAGTGGAATATGTGAACTCTGTCCACCAACCACTCTTCTTCCCTGCATCTTACCAGAATATTGTACTGGAATTCTTCTCTCCGCATCCTGAAGAATAATTACGAAAACTGTCATTGCCAAAATACAAGCAAAAATAACAAGTCCCAAAACCACCTTCATTGCCATTGACTTACCGGAGAGAAACTTTGTATATAAAGTACCTAAATCCTGTGGGATGGAAGAAAGGATATTAAATAGGAGCACAATGGAAATACCATTGCCCACACCCTTATCTGTAATTCGTTCACCAATCCACATCAAAAAAGCACTTCCGGCTGTCATCGTGCATACTGCGACTATCACACTCTTTGGTCCATAGTGAATCAAAAGCCCCTGCTTTCCGAAACCAATGGACATCGCTACGGACTCAATGAGTCCGAGCGCCACCGTGACATATCTTGTATACGCCACAATCTTTTTTCTTCCGTCTTCTCCATCTCTTTGCATCTCTTCCAATGCTGGAACAGCAATGGTCAAAAGCTGAATGATAATGGAACTGGTGATATATGGCGTAATGCTCAAGGCGAGTACACTCATTTGTTCAAAGGAACCACCAGTCATCGCATTAAAGAATCCGAAAGCATCTCCACTCTGCTTTGCAAAAAATTCACGAAAATAATTTGTATTTACACCTGGGATTGGAAGACTGCTACCCAAACGAATAACCACCAACATTAAAAATGTAAATAGCAACTTTTGACGCAATTCTTTGATTTTAAACGCATTACGGAGTGTACTAAACATATTAGATCACCTCGCAAGTTCCGCCAGCAGCTTCGATCTTGCTCTTAGCTCCTTCACTTACAGCATTAACCTTTACAGTGAGCTTCTTTGTGAGCCCACCATTGCCAAGAATCTTTACGCCATCGCGCTCATGCTTAATCACACCAGCCTCAAGCAATGTTGCAACAGTAACCTCTGCACCATTCTCAAAGCACTCAAGAGCAGATACATTGATTGCAACAATGTCCTTTGTGTTGCGATTTGTAAATCCTCTCTTAGGAATACGTCTATACAAAGGCATCTGTCCACCTTCAAAACCTGGTCTTGGAGCTCCTGAACGAGCCTTCTGTCCCTTATGTCCCTTACCAGCTGTCTTACCATTTCCTGAACCATGTCCACGGCCACGTCTGAAGTTGTCGCTGTGCTTAGAACCCTCTGCAGGTCTTAAGTTAGATAAATCCATCACTACACCTCCTTCTCTATATTATACTTCTTCTACCTTTACAAGATGTCTTACATGCCAAACCATGCCCTTAACAGCATCATTGTTTGGAAGCTCAACTGTCTTGTTCAATTTCTTAAGTCCAAGAGCCTCAACGGTTGCTCTTTGCTTTGGAATAGCACCGATAGGGGACTTAACCAATGTGATCTTTAACTTATCTGCCATGATGTTTCCCTCCTATTATGCTAAAATCTCTTCAATAGACTTTCCACGAAGTCTTGCAACTTCCTCTGGAGTCTTGATACCTGTAAGTCCTGCAAGTGTAGCAAGTACTACATTTGTCTTGTTGTTTGATCCCAATGACTTTGTACGGATGTTTCTGATACCTGCAAGCTCCACAACGGCACGTGCTGGACCACCTGCGATGATACCAGTACCTTCAGGAGACTTCTTCATCAACACGCTTGCGCTGCCGAACTTTCCTGTTGTGTCGTGGAAAACACTTCCGTCCTCATTAATATTGATCTCTACAAGGTTCTTCATTGCTGCTTCCTTGCCCTTGCGAATAGCCTCTGGGACCTCGCCTGCCTTACCAAGGCCTGCACCCACATGGCCATTGCCATCGCCTACAACTACAAGAGCAGAAAACTTCATTGTGCGTCCACCTTTTACGGTCTTAGATACACGCTTAATAGCTACGACTCTGTCATTTAATTCCAATTTGCTTGGATCGATGATTGTGCGTTTCATGTATTTTTTCTCCTCCTCTTAGAATTGTAAGCCAGCTTCACGAGCAGCATCTGCAAGTGCCTGAATCTTACCCTGATAGAGGAATCCACCTCTGTCAAATACTACTGTGTTGATGCCCTTTTCAATTGCTCTCTTTGCAACCAATGTACCCACATAAGCGGCTGCCTCAACATTGTTTGTCTTCTCAATCTCTGCCTTTACAGCCTTCTCTGCTGTTGAAGCACTTACTAAAGTATTGCCAACTGTATCGTCAATAATCTGAGCGTACATATGGTTGTTACTTCTGAATACTGCCAAACGTGGTCTCTCAGCTGTTCCTGACAAACGATTGCGTAATCTCTCGTGCTTCTTTACACGAAGCTCGCTCTTAGACTGCTTGCTAACCATTATTCTACCCTCCTATTATTTCTTACCAGTCTTACCGACTTTGCGTCTGATTGTCTCAGTTGCATACTTAATTCCCTTGCCCTTATATGGCTCAGGTCTTCTCTTATCTCTGATCTCTGCAGCATACTGACCAACTCTTTCCTTGTCAATACCCTGAACCTTGATAATGTTCTGTCCATCAAGTACAGATGTGATTCCCTCTGGATCTACCATCTCCACTGGATGTGAGTAACCAAGAGAAAGAACAAGCTTGTTGCCCTGCTTTGCTGCTCTGTAACCAACACCATTTACCTCAAGAACCTTCTCATAACCAGCGGTTACACCAACGATCATGTTGTGGATCAATGTTCTTGTCAAACCGTGCAATGACTTATTTCTCTTTAAATCATTTGGTCTTGTAACTACAATCTCTTCACCTTCCTGCTTGATTGTCAACTCTGCAGGTAATGTTCTCTCAAGAGTTCCCTTAGGACCCTTTACAGTCACATGGTTATTTTCTGCAATCGTAACAGTAACGCCTGCTGGGATTGCGATAGGCATTCTTCCTATACGTGACATGCCGTCTACCTCCTTAAATTCATCGTGGGGCTTTCGCCCCATGTTTTCAGGTTATAAATTACCAAACAAATGCCAAAACTTCACCACCAACGCCAAGCTCTCTAGCCTTCTTGTCTGTGATTACGCCCTGATTTGTTGAAATAATTGCTGTTCCAAGTCCACCCAATACTCTAGGTAACTCTTCCTTGTTTGCATAAATACGAAGACCTGGCTTAGAAATTCTCTTGATGCCACTGATGATTCTTTCTGTCTTATCTGCATTGTACTTTAATGTGATGCGGATTGTCTGGAAAGCACCGTCTTCAATGAGTTCATATTTCTTTACGTAACCTTCATCGACCAAAATGTTAGCGATAGCTACTTTCATCTTTGATGAAGGAATGTCAACTACGTCGTGCTTTGCAGTATTTGCATTACGAATTCTTGTCAGCATATCTGCAATCGGATCGCTCATTGTCATGGATATTGCCTCCTTAAAATTAATCTAAATTATATTCTTCACACCGCCTTGTGCCGTGTGCTTATAGCCTCTGTTTACCAGCTTGCTTTCTTGACACCTGGAATCTGTCCCTTGTAAGCTAACTCACGGAAGCAAATTCTGCAGATACCATATTTTCTAAGATAAGCGTGTGGACGACCACAGATCTTACATCTGTTGTACTCTCTTGTAGAGAACTTCGCTGGGCGTGCCTGCTTAATCTTCATCGAAGTCTTTGCCATGGATATCCCTCCTGATTATTTTGCAAATGGCATATTGAATAATGTCAAAAGTTCACGTGCTTCTTCATCTGTGTTCGCTGTTGTAACGAAGATAACGTCCATACCACGAACCTTGTCTACCTTATCGTACTCAATCTCAGGGAAAATCAACTGCTCCTTGATGCCAAGTGCATAGTTTCCTCTGCCATCAAATGCGTTAGGATTTACACCTCTAAAGTCACGTACACGAGGTAATGCAAGGTTGATCAAGCGATCTGCAAACTCGTACATCTTATCTCCACGAAGAGTTACCTTACATCCGATTGGCATACCCTCTCTCAACTTGAAGTTTGCGATTGACTTCTTAGACTTTGTAACCACTGGCTTCTGTCCGGAGATGATCTCTAAATCTCTGATTGCGGAATCAAGAATCTTTGCGTTCTCCTTAGCCTCACCGACACCCATGTTGATGACGATTTTGTCAAGCTTTGGAACCTGCATCATATTCTTATAACCGAACTTCTCTGTCATCTTTGCGACGATTTCGTTCTTATATGTATCTCTAAGTCTTGCCACTTTTCTTCCTCCTCTCCGAATTAGTTGATTGTCTTTCCGGTCTTCTTAGCAAAGCGAACCTTTTTGTCGCCTTCCATTCTAAAGCCAACTCTTGTTGCCTGGCCATCAACCACAAGCATAACATTAGAAATGCTTACTGCACCCTCTTTTGTTACAATTCCGCCCTGCTGATTTGCTGCATTTGGCTTAGTGTGCTTTGTCTGCATATTGCAGCCTTCAACAACAACCTTGTTCTTCTTAGTGTCTACGCTTAAAACTTTACCTGTCTTGTCTCTATCCTTACCTGATATAATCTTTACCAGATCGTCTTTTTTAATTTTATGCACAGTAGACACCTCCTTATAATACTTCCGGAGCAAGAGATACAATTTTCATGAAGTGCTTTTCACGAAGCTCTCTAGCAACCGGTCCAAAGATACGAGTTCCCTTTGGAGTCTTGTCATCTTTGATAATTACTGCTGCATTCTCATCGAATCTAATGTATGAACCGTCCTTACGACGAGTGCTGTTTACTGTTCTTACAACAACAGCCTTAACAACATCGCCCTTCTTTACAACGCCACCTGGTGTTGCATCTTTGACGGAAGCGACGATTACATCGCCGATATGAGCATATCTTCTTGTTGAACCACCCATAACACGGATGCAAAGCAATTCCTTTGCTCCAGTATTATCAGCGACCTTCAATCTTGTTTCCTGCTGGATCATGCTGAATACTCCCTTCCTAACGAATATTATTTTGCCTTCTCAATAATCTCTACAAGTCTCCATCTCTTATCCTTAGAGATTGGTCTTGTCTCCATAATCTTTACTGTATCGCCGATGCCACACTCATTCTTCTCATCATGTGCCTTGAACTTCACAGTCTTCTTAACGATCTTACCGTATAGAGGATGCTTTACATGATCCTCAATCGCAACAGTGATTGTCTTGTCCATCTTGTCACTGACAACCTTGCCGATTCGTGTTTTTCTAAGATTTCTCTCCACGTTCTATCTCCTTCCGGCTTACGCCATCTTCGCATTCTCAGTAATAACTGTCTGAATTCTCGCAATGTTCTTACGAACCTGGGTAATCTTGGCTGTATTGTCAAGCTGACTTGTTGCGTTTTGGAAACGCAAGTTAAACAGCTCTTTCTTAGCGGAAACTAATTCTTCTTTTAACTCTGCTACTGTCTTACCCTTTAATTCATTCACATACTTATTAGTTTTCACTCTTCTCACCGCCTTCTAAATCTGCCTTGGAAACGATCTTGCATCTGCAAGGAAGTTTGTGCATTGCCAGACGAAGTGCCTCTCTTGCTGTGTCCTCAGGAACGCCAGCAATCTCAAATAACACACGGCCTGGTTTAACAACTGCTACCCAATACTCTGTTGAACCTTTTCCTGAACCCATTCGAGTCTCAGCAGGCTTTGCTGTGACTGGCTTATCTGGGAAGATCTTGATCCAAACTTTACCACCACGCTTGATATAACGTGTCATAGCAACTCTGGCTGCCTCGATCTGATTTGATCTGATCCAGCAAGGATCAAGAGAAACTAAACCGAATTCACCATTGGAAATCTTATTTCCTCTAAGCGCCTTACCAGCCATAGATCCACGGAACTGCTTTCTGCGCTTTACTCTCTTAGGCATTAACATATTACTTTACGCTCCCTTCCTTTGTATTTGACTTTGCTGGAAGTATTTCGCCCTTATAGATCCAAACTTTAACTCCAACCTTACCGTATGTGGTATTTGCCTCAGCAAAACCATAATCAATGTCTGCACGAAGTGTCTGAAGTGGAATGGTACCCTCTGAGTAGAACTCTGTACGAGCCATATCAGCACCACCAAGACGACCTGAACAGCAAGTCTTGATACCAAGTACACCTGACTTCATACTTCTGCTCATTGTTGACTTCATTGCTCTACGGAAAGCAATACGATTTTCCAACTGCTGTGCAATGGACTCTGCAACTAACTGTGCATCTCTATCTGGTCTCTTAATTTCCTTAATGTCAATAAATACCTTCCTTGTTGTGTACTTACTAACTTCTACCTTTAACTTCTCAATCTCTGCGCCGCCCTTACCAATGACAACACCTGGCTTAGCTGTGTGAATAATGATCTTCACTTTGTCTGACGCACGCTCAATTTCAATATCTGAAACACCGGCACTGTACAGCTTCTTCTTTAAGAATTTTCTGATGTTGTAATCTTCAACGAGATAATCAGCAAAATCAGCTTCTGCGTACCATCTTGAGCCCCAGTCTTTGATAACACCGACTCTAATGCCATGTGGATTAACTTTCTGTCCCATTTTTTGCCTCCTCTAATTATCTTTCGTCAAGTATTACAGTGATATTGCTCATTCTCTTCTCAATTCTATAAGCTCTACCCTGTGCTCTTGGTTTTACTCTCTTCATAATTGGACCATCGCTTGCGAAGCACTCTGCAACATAAAGTCTCTCTGGGTCCATATGATTGTTATTCTCAGCATTTGCAACAGCTGAACTTAATAACTTCTCGATAACGCTTGAAGCATATCTAGGATTGTATGTTACGATAGCCAATGCCTCAGCAATATTCTTTCCACGAATTGCATCCAAAACAAAACATGCCTTCTGCACTGGTACTCTAGCATAAGAAAGCTTTGCAGACGGTCTCTTATCCTTTACTGCATTTCTTTCTCTCTTAAACTGGGATCTATGTCCTTTAGCCATTGATGAAACCTCCTTTCAAACCTTTCTTATTATCTTGCTGCCTTCTTATCGTCGCCCTTATGACCTCTGTAAGTTCTTGTCGCTACGAACTCACCAAGCTTATGTCCAACCATATCCTCTGTAACATATACTGGAACATGCTTTCTGCCATCATGAACTGCGATTGTGTGGCCTAACATCTGTGGGAAGATTGTAGAACGACGAGACCAAGTCTTGATAACACTCTTATCATTGCTCTTGTTCATCTCATCGACTTTCTTTAATAAACTCGCATCTGCGAATGGTCCCTTTTTAAGTGAACGTGACATTTGTCTTCTCTCCTCCTTTATTTCGTAGCGCCCTTACCGTCTCTTCTTCTTACGATAAGCTTGCTTGACTGCTTCTTGTTATTTCTTGTCTTAAGGCCAAGAGCTGGCTTGCCCCAAGGTGTAACAGGGCCTGGACGACCAATTCCTGTCTTACCTTCACCACCACCATGTGGATGGTCATTAGGGTTCATAACAGATCCACGAACTGTAGGTCTAATACCCATATTTCTCTTTCTTCCGGCCTTACCAATCTTTACAAGAGAGTGCTCACCATTGCCTACAACACCAATTGTTGCACGGCAGATCATTGGAACCATACGCATCTCGCCTGATGGAAGACGAAGTGTTGCGTACTTACCTTCCTTTGCCATAAGCTGAGCTGCATTACCAGCAGAACGAACGAGCTGTCCGCCCTTTCCTGGATAGAGCTCGATATTGTGAATCTGTGTACCAACTGGGATGTCAGCAAGCTGTAAACAGTTACCAACCTTTGCCTCTGCTGTGGAACCATTCATCACTGTCATACCAACCTTAAGTCCCTCTGGAGCAAGGATGTATGCCTTAGCACCATCTGCATAGCAGATCAATGCAATATTTGCTGTTCTATTTGGATCATACTCGATTGTAACAACCTTAGCTGGAATACCGTCCTTGGCATTTCTCTTAAAGTCGATCAATCTATATTTTCTTCTGGAGCCGCCTCCATGATGTCTTACTGTAATCTTACCCTGGTTATTACGTCCTGCATGCTTCTTCAATGAAACAACGAGTGACTTTTCTGGTGTTGACTTTGTAATCTCAACAAAGTCTAAACCTGTCATATTACGTCTGGACGGGGTATAAGGGCCATACTTTTTAATTCCCATTGTATTCTCCTTCTTCCTTTATCACGGTTTTACCGTATAGTCAAAAATTCCTACAGTCCCTCAAAGATCTCGATATCCTTGCTATCTGCTGTCAACTGAATAATAGCCTTCTTTGTCTTTGCAGTCTTACCTGTGGTCAAACCACGGCGCTTGTTCTTTCCGTCAAGGTTCATTGTATTTACAGAAGAAACCTTTGTTCCTGGGAACATCTTCTCTACAGCTTCCTTGATCATTGTCTTGTTAGCCTCTGTATGTACTAAGAAAGTGTACTTCTTATCAGCCATACCAGCCATGCTCTTCTCTGTAATTACAGGCTTGAGGATTACATCATAGTATTTAATGTCTGCCATTATGCGTATACCTCCTCGATTGTATTTACTGCAGCCTTAGAAGCAATAACTGTGTTGTACTTTAAGATGTCATATACATTGATTGTCTTAGGAGAAGCTGTCTTCATTCCCTTGATATTTCTTGTTGAAAGCACTGTATTTGTCTCACCCTCACTGACAACGACAAGACCCTTATTGATCTTTAAGTTATTGAGTGTCTGCTGCATCTTCTTTGTCTTGATCTCGTCCATCTTAAAGTCGTCAACGACAATGAACTTATTCTCATTTACTCTGCTTGTAAGAGCGCTCTTTAATGCAAGTCTTCTCTCTTTCTTATTCAAAGTAATTGTGTAATCTCTAGGTGTTGGTGCGAATACAACTCCGCCACCCTTCCACTGTGGTGATCTTGTTGATCCCTGGCGAGCATGACCTGTTCCCTTCTGCTTCCAAGGCTTTCTTCCTCCACCGCTTACTTCGGAACGGGTCTTTGCCTTTTGTGTTCCCTGACGCTTATTTGCAAGCTGTGCAACTACTGCTAAATGTACAAGGTGCTCATTCACATTTACACCAAAAATTGCATCATTTAACTCTAATGTGTCTACTTCTTTACCGTTAATATCGTAAACAGATACCTTAGCCATCTGTGCGTTCCTCCTTTCTTGTAAAGACTAGTTTGTCTTTACTGTTTCCTTAAGTGTTACAAGTGCCTTCTTTGGTCCTGGTACTGAACCCTTAACAAGAATCAAACCGTTCTCCACATCAACCTTTACCACTTCAAGGTTCTGTGTTGTAATCTGCTTAGCGCCCATATGTCCAGGCATTCCTTTGCCTTTGAATACATGGCTTGGGTCAGATGATGAACCATTAGATCCCTGATGACGATGGAACTTAGATCCGTGAGCCATAGGACCTCTTGACTGTCCGTGTCTCTTGATCGCACCCTGGAAACCTTTTCCCTTGGAGATTGCTGTTGCGTCAACCTTATCGCCCTCAGCAAAGATATCCGCTTTGATCTCATCTTTTACAGAATAATCAGCTGCATTCTCAAATCTAAACTCCTTTAAGAATCTACCTGCTGTATAAACTTCTCTCTTTTGACCATTGCTCTTTTCAATCGTCTTCTTTTCGATACCAGCCTTGTCAAGGTGACCGGCCTTAGCCTTGTTCACAAGCTTTGTACGGATCTGTCCGTATGCAACCTGTACTGAATTATATCCGTCGTTTTCTTCTGTCTTAACCTGTGTAACTACACATGGTCCAGCCTGAAGAACGGTTACTGGAACCAACACACCAGCTTCATTGAAGATCTGTGTCATTCCAACTTTTGTAGCAAGAACTGCCTTCTTCATTTCAAAATTCCTCCTGATTTTAATCTACAGCGGAGCACTTTCGTGCTCATCCTAGAGCAGGATTATCTACTCTTCATTTTAATATCGATATGAACACCAGCTGGCATCTCAAGACGTGACAATGCGTCAACTGTCTTGTCGCTTGGTGCAACAACATCAATCAATCTCTTATGTGTTCTCTGCTCGAACTGCTCACGAGAGTCCTTATACTTATGAACCGCTCTCAAGATTGTTACTACTTCCTTCTTTGTTGGAAGTGGAACTGGTCCTGACACCTTTGCTCCTGTCTTCTTTACAGTTTCGACAATTTTACTAGCTGAATTGTCTACCAATTGATGGTCATAAGCCTTTAATGTGATTCTCATTACCTGATTTGCCATAAAAAAAGTCGCCTCCTTTTCGCACTTTTTGATTTAAGTACGACAAGCGGTGACTGTACACATTTCCGGGCGTGTCTTCTCTATTCTACCCGAAAAAACTACCTCCCTGTTGGGTTGCTGTTAACTTGTACAGTGACTTGTCGCCAGTTTAGTAACATGACTTTCGCTCCACGGAAAACCCATCCTCTTGAGACGGCAACCTCACGCTTCACAGCTATCAATGTCACAGCTCGTTTATGATAGCACACTCAAGTGTGCTTGACAAGGGCTTTTTTCGGTTTTTTTATTTTTTTCTAAAAAACATTATTACTATAGAAGAAAATCCCTCCACTGAAATTACTATTCCAGCGAAGGGATTTTCCTACAGTGTACACATAATTTCTGTTACAAATAATTGCTTGTTCTGTGTCGTCCAATAGTCCACAACATAGCGTTCAAATACATCACCTCGAATTTGTAATCCCTTTTCTTCCATATATCGATACATCCGCTCATAAGAAGATTCAATCTCTTGTAAATCTCCTATGTGATAGGTAGAAAGAAATTTGCCACCAAATTCTATTTTTTTTAGCCCATGACAAGCACAACTTTGTCCTCTTTGTAATATCGTCGCTTCCTGTGCTTGCCGCCTTCTTTTTTCTTCAAATGAATTGAAGTGCAATATTACCGCTCCCTCCACTTCTTCCCTGTTCATTTCTAACTTCGTCACCCACGGGAGGTTGACAATCGATGTCTTGTAGTCATATTGAAATTCCTGTCTTAGACAACAGTACTCCTCAACAGGAACTTCCTTAATCCGAACCGAAGTGTCATTGTATTCTGCCGCCAGCTTTGCCTCGCCAATTAAATTTCTCCATGCCCTTGCAGCTTGGATTTTATTATCCAACTTTTTTCTCTCCACCTCGAGCTCATCAATCTTCTTTGTCAAACTTGAAGACACCACTTCTAAATCATGCGTTCCTAAAATATGTTTCACTTCCATCAAGCTATAGCCCATTTGCTTAAAATATTTCAAAATCATAATATCACTCATATTATCTAAACTGTAATAGCGATAACTATTTGTCTTTGAAATGGTTTCTGGCTTAATGACATCAATATCATCATAATAGCGCAATGTTTTCTTAGGAATATTGCATATTTCACTCACTTCTCCAATTAAATACTTTTCTTTCCTCTTCATTGTGCACCTCTCTCACCCTCATCTAAGTGCTATTAAATTTTCCTTCAAGCGATTTTTGCCACACAAATAATTCTCCAAATCTGCAATTAAAATTTTTTTCAATGTCTTCTCTGAGTAGGAGCAATATTCTCCAAAGAAATAGGTTTCTACTGAAGTTTGATCTTGGTTATCCTCTTTTGAATAAAATTTTCTTCTGCTTTGCCACTCCATATCCTGAATATCACGCAACCAATTTTGAACAAAAAACATCAAACAATCGACCAGATTCTCTTTTTCTTGTGTGCACTCTATCAATTGATGTTGAATATTTTTAAAATAGGATGGATTTGTTTTTTTCATCATATATCCATACTTATTGGCCACTAACGATATTCCTCTTGTTTTTGCCCTAATCAGGTCATCTCGGTAAGATAATAAAATTTGCTCTGAATAGCCCCAAAAATACGCCCTTCTAGAAAATAAAAATGTTTTCTTTCGATCCTGGCAATAAGCTCGTTTACCAATGTTTTTTACATGGGTAAATTGCTCCCATTCCATCTCCATAATTTCTTTTATCAGCCAATCTCTATCCATATCACTTTGTCCACTTATCCCCCTCTCTGATGGCTTGATCCTGAATCTTTTCAAAAATCTCATCTGCCTGCACGGTCAAAAAACTCTCTTCACTCCTTGTCATTCCTTCCCGATGAAGATAATCCACAAGAAATTGACACAGCTTTTCCATCTCTTTTTCTCTCTGTTCAACACTGCTTTCTATCAACACTTCCAAGGCCACTCTGCTCTGTCTTCCCATGATCGGCAGTGCTTCTAGACTCTTTGCACTCCACTTATAAAACGGTGTGTACTTTCGATTGATCAAATGAATACACTGAATATAGTGCTGAATAAATTCGTTTAGTGTCAATTGCAATGCTACTTTATCTTTTCTCTTGAAAATTCTTTGATAATTATATTGTCCCGATTGTGCTAAAAAATTCAAGTGATACGCAAGTCTCTTTAGCCACAAATCCCTTGGATAATGTTCAAGCAGGCGATTTCGTATTCTTGTAAAATCGCCTCGATTGTCAAGAAAAACTTCTCCATTTGTCGCCGCACTCAAATACTCCTCTTCCACTTTGCGATACTCTTCTATCGTTTTTGGCCCCTCGGAATACGCTGTATAAAGGCGATAAAATGTTGAAATCCTCCAAATTTCTATTTTCTCTCGAAATTTTTCCTTTAAACATTTCGCAAGTTTTGCCCCATAATGAAAATAGGTCTCATCATCCAAAAAAATCATGCAGCGGTCTTCGCTGTCATGGTCTCTTGAAAATTCATCATCATAGCCATAACATTCAGATCCTTTTCCCACTAGACCTATACTTAAGTTTTTATATACTTCCACATGATTTTCCCGAATAAAATCAATAACTCGTTCAGAAAGCTTCCTTGCTCTTTCCAATCCATTTTCTGGCTTTTTCATTGTCTGTGAGAGGATTTGAAGATTTTTTTGAATAACTCTCCATGGTTGACTCTCTTTTCCATATTTCTTTTCAATAATGTTTATCGCCTTTAAATAATTTCTAGCCGCCTCAATATAATTTTTCTTTCGCATACAAAAATCTGCTCTATTATTTAATACAGCAGCATATAAGGGATGATCTATTCCTAATTTTTCTCTAACCATTTGTTCTGACTTAACTAAATATTTTTCCGCTTCTTTCATATCACCTAAATGTTGATAAATCTCATACAAATTATTGTAGCTAATGGCCAATGGAACATCATATCCTGTCATTCCTTCCAACAAAGAAATCGCTTCCAATTGTATCTTTTCTGCTTCTTTCGCTTTTTCTTCTTCCAATAAAAGTAGAGCGTAATTATTTAACAACCCAATATAAGAGTAATCTCGAAGTCCCAAATCATCACAAATCTTTTTGGCTTCTTCAAATCCCTCCCTAGCTTTTTTTCTATTTTTTGCTTCCCGATAAGTATTCGCCAAATTCATCAATGTCATCGCATAGGGTTGTTTATTTTTCAATCTTTCTCCCTCACAATATACTTTAGCTTCCTCAAAGGCCTCCACGGCCTCTGCATAATGGCCAATAACACGCAAAGCTCCACCATATTCATTTAAAATTGCAATTAAATTTCCATTATCTTTTTCTTCTCTGGCTGCATTGACTGCTTCTTTCAAATATTGTGCAGCCTCCATCTCCCTGCCTTCTCTCCAAAAGATATGTGCCCTCTTTAAAATTTCTCTACTTTCCATATGTACACCTCAAAAAACAGAGGGCAAAGGCGATGGCCTCTGCCCTCCCATATCCTACTTTGCAGACTTTGGAAGAATTACCTCAACCTCTGCATGTGGTCTTGGAATAACATGCACAGAAACCAACTCGCCAACTCTTGAGGCTGCTGCTGCCCCTGCATCTGTTGCTGCCTTCACCGCTCCGACATCTCCACGAACAAGAACAGTAACTAAACCTCCACCAATCAATTCCTTTCCAATCAATGTTACATTGGCTGCTTTTACCATAGCATCCGCTGCCTCAATTGACCCTACCAATCCCTTTGTTTCCACCATTCCCAATGCATCATACATCATGTTTATTCTCCTTTATATTATCTTATGATTTTCACCTTTGTTGTTGCTGTCACACCAAGTGCATTGGCCTCTTCCATATCCAGATGACATTCCAAAGTAGAAGTGTCCGTCACACGAATGGCAACCTGATGAAGCACTCCACCTCGTTCTCCGCTAATCTCAATACTGACCACATCACCATCATTCACTTGAAAATTTCTTGCATCCATTGGAGACATATGAATATGTCTCTTTGCTACAATTGCTCCCTCTCCAATTTGAACACTTCCCTTTGGTCCGACCAAAGTAAGTCCTGCCGATTGACTAACATCGCCTGACATCCTCAGCGGCGAGCGAATACCTAATTTATAATCATCTGAGCGAAACAACTCTACCTGCGTCTTACTTCTACATGGTCCAAGAATTCTTATCCCCTCAATCACACCCTTTGGTCCACAGATGGTGATGGTTTCTTTTGCCGCATACTGACCTTTTTGTGATAAATCCTTCATCTTTGTGAGGGCATATCCTGCACCAAACAATTTTTCTAATTCTGCCTTGGCCAAATGAATATGTCGATTTGAAATTCCCACAGGAATCTCCTGATCGGATATTCTTTCTGGCTTAACTTGCAAACCTTCAATCGCTGCTCTTAGTACTTCATTTAACTCATCGAAATATTCCATAAACTTACCTCACAGCCATTAACTATTTGCAATTTGTAAGATCAAGTTTTTTAAATCTTCCACAGACAATGCATCAATCCCCTTGAGTAAATCATCACTTGAATTCGTCTTTGTGCTCTCTTCAAACATCATTTGAATTTCATTTGGACTCATTGCAACTCCATTGTAATAGCAACCATTCACACAACAACTCTTCTCATGAAATAGTGCCTGAAATTTTGCATCATCTGCCAATGTTGTCACATCCTTTATTCCATAGGCCACTCTCTTTAAATTGATCAAATGCTGTGGTCCGACATTCTCTGAAACTGAACTTCCACCCATGGTTCCACAACCCAGAGTAAAGGAAGTCAGTAGTCCTGTTGAAAGCCCAGTGCCTCCCTGTGTTCCACCTGTATTGACTAAAATTCTCGAAGCTGGCTTTACAGAAAACTTTTCTACAATTTGATCATCATTTGTATGAAGGCTCAATGTATGGCCGATACCATTTTGTAACAAGCTAATGCTAAGCTCACAAGCTTCCTTCCAGTCCTTAACTACATAAAAACCAAGTACACAGGTCAACTTCTCGTAAGAGAGCGGATTGTCTTTCCCCACACCATATTGCCTTCCAATCAACACCCTTGTATTACTTGGCACTGTAATTTTTGCAGCTGAGGCAATAAATTTTGCATCTTTTCCAACATACTTGGCATTCATTGCCATCTTGTCTTTAAAAAGCAACTTGCACACTCTATTACATTCTTCGTCTGTCATAAAGTATCCACCAGCTTTGACAAACTCTTGGATAACTTCATCTTGATTTACTTCTTCGCAAATAATAGATTGCTCCGACGCACAAATTGTTCCATTGTCAAAGGTCTTACTTGCCATAATTCTTTCCACAGCTTTTGCCACATTGGCACTTCTTTCAATGTAAGCTGGAGAATTTCCTGCACCGACGCCAATCGCCGGCTTGCCCGCACTGTATGCCGCCTTTACCATTCCTGGGCCACCTGTGGCAATAATTAAGGCAACTTCCTTTGACTTCATCATTTCATTTGTCGTCTGTAAGGATGGCATTGTAATACAACTAATAATTCCTTTTGGAGCTCCCGCC
Organism: Lachnospiraceae bacterium oral taxon 096; assembly: GCA_018141845.1. Lineage (NCBI taxonomy): Bacteria > Bacillati > Bacillota > Clostridia > Lachnospirales > Lachnospiraceae > Lachnospiraceae bacterium oral taxon 096. Next base: position 364,023 of record CP073340.1, read on the forward strand.
TCCTGTGCAGCCTCTGCCATAATTTTTGCTGTCTTTAGTGAACACTCCAATGCCGCTGGATGTGGCGAAAAGATAATGGCATTCCTTGATTTTAGTGCAATCATGGATTTAAAAATAATTGTCGATGTTGGATTGGTTGATGGCACAATTCCCATCACTAAACCAACAGGATCAGCAACTTCTAGGATTTTATTCTTCTCATCTCGACGAATAATTCCCACGGTTTTCATGTCCTTAATATCTTCATAAAGTAGTGCTGATGCCGCATAATTTTTATATGCCTTATCCTTTGCAACACCAAAACCTGTTTCTTCCTGTGCAAGTCTTCCAAGCTCTACCGCATGCTTTAATCCAGCCTCAGCCATGCTCTTTAAAATCTTATTTACTTGTTCATCGGAAAAACTTGCAAACTCTTTATATGCACTGTAGCCCTGTCTCAGGAAATTTCTTGCCTCCTGAATGGACCTCAAATCATAATCAAAATTTTCTGTTCCCATCTCAACCTTCCCGTCTGATCACTACGACTTTTTGTAGAACGACATAATCAAATCAACAAGCTGAGTCTTATTCATCTTTTGTATTCCTGCCTGTTGTTCCTGAGAAAGTACAAATTCTTGCAATAAGCTCTTTAATGCTTTATTGGTCAGTGATCGCAATACCTTTTCGCCTTCTTCTTCTGTATAACTTTCTAAAAGAGCTGTCACATCATCTTTTGTCTTTACTAGAAAAGCGAGCTGTTCTTCAGCTTCATCTGTCTCTACTTCATCCTCAAGCTCTTCCTTAGATTCTTCAGCTTCTTTTTCTTTCTTTAAATCTTTCTCTGCTGTTTCATCACAAATAAAGATTTCCAATTCGTCAGATGGACTTGGGATAACATTATGCGAATGAACCACTCCTCTTAGCGAATGCACAGCCTCTACTCCTGCTTCTACTGCTGACTGTACGGCTCCGACATCTCCTTCCACAATAATGGTCACCAGTCCTTTTCCCACATATTCCTTTCTTATCAGAGATACATTTGCTGTCTTTACCATAGTGTCTGCTGCCTCAATTGCTGCAATCAATCCACTGGTCTCAATAAATCCCAATGCATTCATCTAGGCCTCCTATCGGTTTGCACAACTATAGAAAACATCTGCATATCCATTCGATGAACACTCTATCGAAGCCCCCTTAGGGACATTCACCATATCTCCCTTTTGTGCATGAAATACCTTTCCGTCAATGAGAATGTCCATCGTTCCTTCCATCACACAATAGGTCTCATACTGCTCAGCGGTTGTCTTAAAGGACGAATGATCAATTGTAAATCGCCCCGATTGCATTGCAGATTCTGTATCGTGAATGACTTCCAAATACTTCACTTTATCCCCTGTCTTAGAATCTAGTGGGTCGAGACAAAGAGAATTTCCCCTGACAACCTTAAATCCACATGGCAAGCATTCACTATCATACTTTTTCTTTGGAACTTCTAACAAACCATGCTCAACCAGTACCTTCAATATGTTATACAAATCTTCCTTTGTTAATCCTGATAAATCGGGAATAATACTTGTATTATCCATTACTTTTCCCTCCACAAACAAAATGTTTGCTGCCTTTGCATAATCTTTTGCCGCAGGTGTGATAATCGTTTGATCGTCAATATATATTCTACTCTCTCCCTTTTCACCCGCCGCTTTTACATCACTTAGACAGATGAGTTTTTTCACGCTTACACCTCTTTTCTTCCCCTTACTCACCTTCAAAACTCAATCGGCAATCTTCATCAATAATACCTACAATCGCTGCATCTGCGGCACTTTGATCATCCCCAAGCATCTTTCTTGCACTAGATCCCGTTGCAATAATTACTCTATCCCCAATTCCAGCACCAATGGTATCCACAACGACCATGACCTCACCTTCTGTAGCTCCTCCTATCGTTTGAGCCAACATCAATTTGTATCCTCCAAGGCTCTCTGTCTTTCTTGTTGCCCAGATATTTCCAATCAATATTGCTGCCTTCATTTCTTTTCCTCGCTACTACAGTGTATTTTTGATCTTTTCAATTGCACTTTCCACTGATGAAGTATCCCCAAAAATTGCAATCGCAATCATATTTTGCGGACAACTTCCTCTCAATTCTTCCACCCAAACGCCTGCACTCTTTTCCGCAATATCAGAGGCTACAATCATATCAACGAGTTTGCCCTGCACTAATCCAACAGCACCAACCTCTCTTGTCAGCTCTTCTTTTGCCCCCTTGCGTCTTTGCAAAATTTCCAAAGTGCTCTTACTTGGCGATTGAATTATTCTTACATCCATGGGCAAGACCTCTGTAATTTAGCATAAATGGCTTCCAAATCTTTCACCTGTACTTCTACAGGATTTGTCACTGTGCATCGGTCATCCACTGCCAACTTTGCCATTTTTTCCATTGCCTTTGAATATTCTTCTCCATCTACCATTCCATTAATATAGCTGTCAATGCCCACACTCTTAATGAGATTTTGCACCTGACGAATCAATGATTTCACACTGCTGATATCATCATAATTTCCAAATCCCATTCGTCTGGATAGTCTTGCATATCTTTGGATTGTTTCTTTATTTTGACTTTGTATAGTGTTAAACTCCATCACATGAGGAAGTAAAATGGCGTTGGCTCTTCCATGGGGAATGTGGAAAAATCCGCCGAGTGCATGAGCCATACTGTGACAAATTCCGAGAGAAGCTTCATTGAAAGCAATTCCTGCCAGTGCAGATGCATTGTGCATATGTTCTCTCGCACATAAATCATCTCCATGTTCCACAGCTCTCTTTAAGTATTGGAACACCAACTCCACAGCCATATAGGCATTGGCATCTGTAAAATCCGTCGCTTTACTTGATGCAACCGCCTCAAGTGCATGAGTCAAAACATCAATTCCTGTGTCTGCTGTAATCGATGCGGGCACTGATGCTGTAAATACACAATCTAAAATTGCTATATCCGGAAGTAAAGAAAAGTCAATCAATGGAATTTTGCTCTTTGTTTCCTTGTCTGAAACGACAGCAAATGAAGTCAACTCACTTCCTGTTCCACTCGTTGTTGGAATAGCAATAAATTGAACCTTTTTCTCTATGGCCGCCTCAAAAATTTTTCTCACAACCTTTGCTGTATCAATCGCTGAGCCACCACCCAATGCAATAATGGTGTCCGTATCCTCGTCTACCATTTTGACTGCCAAAGATACAACTTCTAATGTTGGATCAGGAATGACTTTATCAAAAATTTGATATGGAATTTCTCTCATTCCCAAAATCCCACTCACTAGATTGACTTTTCCTGAACTTTTCATAAAAGGATCACAAATAATGAATACCTTTTTTGCCTCAATTTTTTCTAATTCCTTTAGACTTCCCTCTCCCATACACAGTTTCGTGGGCATTCTAAAGTATTCCATTTGCATTTCACCTCCTAATGTCGGATTACTCTCACCATTAAATTTTCTTTTGCAATCCATTGTTCAATTTGATCCAAATCTTCCTTATCTAAACTTGGATCTCCCTCAATTTCATACTTCATCCCAAGTTGGTAATATTTATTTACTCCCAATTTATGATATGGCAAAAGATGTACACCCAAAAAATTTTCATAAGAAACAAACTTCTTCAAAAATACTGAAATCTTTTCAATTTCTTCCTTGCTATCATTTATTCCCTTGAGCATTGGCATACGCACAATTAATGACTTTCTCTTTTTAATTAAAGTTTCTAAATTTGAAAGAATCACTTCATTGCTCATTCCCGTCAATTCTGTATGACGCTTGGGATCCATATGTTTTAAGTCAAATAGATATAAATCCACATATTCTGATAGAGCCAATGCCTTTTGAGGCTCTGTATATCCGCAGGTCTCAATTGCTGTGTGAATGCCATACTCCTTGCAGGCTTTCAATAAATCTCTAGCCGCCTCAAATTGTAATGTACATTCTCCGCCACTCAATGTTACTCCGCCCCCTGAGATTTCATAAAAGGATTCATCTTCCTTAATCACATCCAAGACTTCTGAAATTGTTTTAAATTCTCCACTAATATCCAATGCTGATTTTGGACATACAGAAACACATTTTCCACAGCCTGTACAGTTTATACTTCGATCTACAATATGCTCTTGGTTTTCCATTTGATGAATGCCCACTGGACAAACCGATAGACAAGCACCACAGTGAATACAGTAATTTTGTTTAAACATTACATTATACTTCCGATCTAAACCTTCTGGATTAGCACACCACTTGCAGCGCAGGGGACAACCCTTAAAAAAGACAATTGTCCTTGTTCCTGGTCCGTCATATAAACTGTACTTTTGAATATTAAAGATCATTGCTCTTCTTTCAATATCATTGCCGGCTGTCTTCATTTTCTATCTCCTACTGCTTATCTCTAAAAATGATCTAGCATTGTTCTACTAATAATCTCATCTTGAACATCTTTACAAAGCTCTGAGAAGAATGCACTATAGCCTGCCACACGCACAATCAAATCCTTATACTTTTCTGGCTCTTTTTGTGCTGCAAGCAAAGTCTCGTTGCTCAAATAATTAAATTGCATCTCACCATTTCCAAGAATAGACGCTGTTCTTAGCAATGTAATCAAGCTCTCTTCTCCCTCTTGGGTATCCAAAATTCCTGACATAATCTTAAAGTTATGCACCATTCCAATATTCATATTGTCATTGGACATCTTGGAAACCGATTTAATAATCGCTGTAGGCCCCTTAAAGTCAGATCCCTGTGTTGGACTGATACCATCAGAAAGTGGTGTCCAAGCAGCTCGTCCATTGGCACTGGCCCCTGTCATCTGACCAAATGGTGTGTTATTTGAAATTGACAATGTACCATGACTAAGTCTTGAATACAAAGTCTTATACTTTCTATGCTCATTCTCTGTAAACTGAATCAAATTTGTCGCAATGAGATCTACATAGTCATCATCATTTCCATACTTTGGTGCGTTCAAACAATCTGTCTTTATTGCCTCATAGCCCTTAAAATCAGCCTTTAGTGCTTCATTCAGTTGCTTTAAAGTATACTTTTTGTCATCAAACACCAACTTCTTAATTGCTGCCATAGAATCGGCATAAGTGGCAAGACCTGACCAAACAACACCTGGTCCGAAATTATACATTGCACCACCAGATTCCACTCCTCTTCCCTTTTCCATGCAACCTTCGTACATCAAGGACATCAATGGCTTTGGTGCCAATTCCTTGTGCACTCGTTGTGAAATCACAGTGGCTACACTTGTCCACTTGGTAATATACTTAATTTGTGCCTTTACTGCGGCATCAAACTCCTCATAGGTCTTGTATTGATCTAAGTCTCCCATATCTGGTGTTACCTGCTTTCCATACCAAAGTGGCACACCATGATTGAGGACAAGCTCTATACAAATTGGCCACTGTGTATAGGAAGTCGATGTCCATTGATATAGTCTTCCAGCCTTTTGTGGTTCAACACAGCCCATCAAGCAATAATCTCTTGCATCTTCTATAGAAACACCCTTTGCAAGCATCATCTTAATATGGGTATCATCAAAATGACACGCTGGAAATCCCATGCCCGCGCGAATAACAGAGACGATCTTTCTCAAATACTCCTTTGGTGACTTATTGTGAATACGACATGCTAGAGATGGCTGATAAATCTTGACATGGCGAACAGCATCCATCAACAAATAAGTCAACTCATTTGTTGCATCTCTTCCCTCTCTTGTTACACCGCCCACACACATATTGACAAACGGCTGATATCCTGCAAAGAACTTGGAACCACCTTCACTTGTAATCCACATCATTTCCGACATCTTAATTAACATACAGCCCGCAAGCTCAAATGCCTCAAAATCATTCATTCTTCCAGATTCGATATCTGCCTTGTAATATGGATACATATATTGATCCACACGACCAATGGACATACCTGTCTGATTTTCCTCTACTACAAGTAAGGATTCAATCGTCCAAACGGCTTGAATTGCCTCCCAAAATGTCTCCGGTTTATTGGCTGGAACTCTCTCATTGACCTCGGCAATTTTAAAAAGTTCTGCCTTTCTCTTTGGATCTACTGTCTTTTCTGCCAATTCTCTTGCATAATTTGCCATTCTCTTTGCATAAATCATGACACCTTCTGCTGTCTCAATCAGCCCCTTGTAGAAGTAAATCTTGTCAATGTCCTCAGGGATATCATAGCTTAAGTGCTCCAAATGCTCTCTGGCCTCTCTTTGGATATCCTTCATTCCCTTTTTCATCAAGATCACATCATATCCTGGATTGGAATCACCACCACCATTTAGTGCATGGTAAGAGCAATCTGACACAAAGGATTCTCCCGAAAGTTCCCACACGCCAGCTTCTCTGTATTGATCCTCACAATACTCGTCAACCGATTTGCCCCTCCAGAATGGGAACAATTCCTCTCTCATAATCTTTTTGTCTTCTTCAGAAATATAAAATGGATCCTGTGGTCTTGTCCCAATAGTTTCAATCTCATCGACCATCCATCTCCATGCAATATCTGGAGAAAAAGCTCCTGCTCTTGGTGCACCCTGTGGAGCACCTACAATGAGCTCATGATCTTGAATAACCAATGGTGCTGTCTCACAACAGTACTTAAAGCACTTTGCTCTGAGCAAAATCTTTGGCATACCTGGATTTTCCTTGGTAATCTTTGTAATTGCTCTTGCTCTAAATGTCGTGATACTTGGCTTGTGCGTCATATAAATATCCTTTAACGCCTGTAGCCTCGGTGTAATTCCATCCGGAACCGTTGTTCTATTCTCTGAAAAATTGTACGTTGGCGTTTCTGTTTCTTTTTTCGTGATGTCACCAGAAACTTTTTCAAATACCTTCATCAACGCCAATTTCTCTTCTGCACTCATATTTTGTGTGGCCTTTGCCAGCTTCTCTGAAAAATCTCGTAAGTCCAATTCTTATTCCTCCTATATATTTTTATCTTTTCTCACAATTGCCCTCTGATAAATTAAATCCTTCGCCTCCAAATTTCCCGAAAGACTTCCAATGCCTCTTGTTGCTGCACCTAATATCGCACTTGGTGTAATATTTCCATCAATACCCATTGCCGAAAATGTCGTGTTGGTATTGACCATAACTCTTCCCACTGGCTTCTTTGTAATAAATTGATAAATAATCTCTTCGTCTTCACTGTAGATAGACAGACTATGTCCGTCGTGCTCACTCGTCAACAATTTAATGCACTTTTCACAGGCATTGAGCCAATCACTTTCCTTATACATAATTAAAACTGGACAAGGAATCTCTTTTCGATAGCCATCAAATTCTGACATATATTCTTGATAAGAAACTAATAATTTTGTATTTTCTGGCACGAAAAATCCTGCTTCTTTTGCTAGAGTATAGGCTGTCTTTCCGATCTGCTCGATATCAACCTCTCTCCCCTGTAAAAGTATTTGAATGAGTCGCTTTTCCTCAGCAGCACTCATAAAATAACAACCTTCCCTTTGCAGGTTTTCGATTACTTTTTCAGCCACTGGTTCATCAACAATTAAAAACTGTTCTGCTCCAGGAAGAGTCCCACAATTAAACCCTTTGCTCTTTACAATTTCTTTGACCGTCTCTTCTATTTTGGCCGACCGTTCAATAAATACTGCACTTGCTCCTGTTGATCCATAATAAAAAACTTTTCCCGAATTCCTACAAATAGGGACAAGTTTTTGATTTCCCGCATTGACTACGACTTTTAGCGAGCTATAATTTAATAACTCCTCAATTCCTGCATCATCCACATTCTTTAGACAAGAAATCACATCTAATGGATAACTCTTCTGATGCAACGCCTCTATTACTAAAGAAACCAACTTTTTCGTTGTCTCCTCTGCACGAGCATTTGTGCCAATAATCAATGTGTTTCCCGACTTTATACAGAGCAAAATAATGCAGATCATTCCCAATAATGCATTCTTTCTATCAGGAATAAAAATTACACCTCCACGGGCTATCCCTACTTCTGTTTGATGTACACCAAGAATTTTTTGATCTTTGAGCTTTTGATAAAGTGCATCCAACAATTGCAATTCAATATTGGATTCATCTTGCAGATTTCCATATCCACTTTCATCAACAAATAGTTGCACCAAACTATATATATTTTGCCTTATCATGCAATATACAATTTCTAGTGCCTCCTTGATTCTTCTCTCATCCAATAGTTCTAACTGCCTCTGTGCAACCTTTGCATTGTCACTTAAAACTCTTGCTTCTTGTCTCGAAGCCAAATCTCTATCCACAAAAAAGCTCCTATTCTTCCCACTACTCGCCCAACAAATTCTTTATATTGTATTTTGCAAGGATCTTTTCCAAATCCTCGTGTGGACGAGGAATAACTACGCTACTATATACCTGTGCTCCCATTTTTTCTACAGCAGCAACTCCTGCTTCCACGGCCGAATAGCATGCGCTGACATCCCCTCGAACAATGACAGAAATATATCCAGATGCCACATTTTCATATCCAATAACTTCTACATCTGCCGCCTTACACATGGCATCAGCCGCCTCTAATACAAACACCAGACCGAAGGTTTCAATCGATCCAATGGCCTCATACTCTCTCATCACAACCTCCTACGCGTCTATATCGTGTACAGAGACAATATCTCCAACAGCTGGAATTGGTCTTGGCATTACATTCTGTGCCGTTACTTTTCCAATTTTTGCCGCTGCTCTAGCCCCTTCTTCCACAGCACTTGTCACTGCTGCCACATCTCCCTTGACCATAATCGTCACCAATGTTGATCCTACATTTTCATAGGAAATCAATTCAACATTTGCTGCCTTCAACATCTTATCGGCCGCTTCTAATGCTGGTGTAAGTCCAAGAGTCTCAACTAATCCAAGTGCCTCATTTCCATAGTATCTCACCTATGCCACCTCCATTATCATCGAAACTTTTGCGATATATATTTTTCTACGGATGCTTTTCCATCTTCCGTAATCGAATAAAATAACTCTAAATTTCCATCCTTCATCAATTGATAATCTACAAGCTCTGCAAATCCATTTGCCTCAAGAGACATAAAATGTTCTAGATATGCCGAAGAATTAAACTGTCCTTCCTGTCCATAATCCCTCTTTAGATCTTCCATTGCCTCACTGATACTCAACTTTTTTACCTTGCTCAATTGATTTAGCACGGCCATTCTTGCCGGTAATAACATCATTGCTCTCCTTTCTTAAGGAAATCCAATGGATTCATTGTTACAGTAATTGCACCGATAATAATCACAAGACATCCAATCGCCATTGTCGGTGTGAGTTTCGTTCCAAGGAATAATACAGATAATGCAACTCCCCAAAAAGCATAAGTTACATTGAGCGACATCCCAATTGCACAGCCAACCATAGAGTTTGCCTTATACCAAGTTAAATAGGCTGCGGATGCACTAAGACCTGATAATACTAGCCACATCATTGGAGATGGCGAAACAATAGCCTTTCCCAACAACCCAGTTGCTCTAATAATCGGAACAACAACAATTAAAATACTAAGACCAGAAACTAGCTCTCGAATATTTACCGCAACATCGCAGTCCAAAATTGCACCACCAAAGCTTGAAATTGTTCCTTCCAATCCCCAACAAATTGCTGCAATAAAAGCACAGATAATGCCAAGAGTAAAGTTTGATGCTCCCTCTGGCTTCACTAAATTAATAATGACTGCCCCTGCAACACAGATCAACATACCAAAGACAATTCGTATGGTTGGTTTTTGCTTTAAGAAAATCCAAGCAAATAACGCTCCAAACAATGCACAAGTTGCTGAAATCGGAATAGCCGACGCTCCAGCTGTCGAAATTCCCAACAAATACGCTCCATTGGCAATTGGACCGCCCAGTAGTGATGCAATCACAATAATTTTTCCTGGAAATGTATTTAGGCTTCTTGGAATCTCTGCTAATTTTCCATTCTTTGCGTTAGAAATCAATAGCCAAATTCCTGCAAACAAATCGTTCAATCCACAAGTTACAAGCGCAACAGCCAACGCGCTCATCAGAGTATTTTTTGCACTCGCTGACAAAAATGGATCTTTTGCACCGGCCACACCCACTAAGGTGCTATAAATTCCATAGGTCAAACCAGAAACCACACCCATCAAAATTCCTGTCTTTCTGAATTTGCTCTGCAACTTTTTCATTTTGCTCTCTGCCTGAGCACTTACTCCCTGTCCCATATGCGCTTCCCCCTAATTAGCTTTCTTCTACCTCATGATCTGGTAAAATTGCATTCACCTCTCCATGTGGTCTTGGAATAACATGTACAGAAATCAATTCACCAACTCTCTTTGCTGCCTCTGCTCCTGCCTCAGTTGCCGCCTTCACTGCACCGACATCTCCACGAATTAATACGGTAATCAGTCCTCCGCCGACCTTCTCTTTTCCAATCAAGGTCACATTTGCAGCCTTCACCATTGCATCTGCCGCCTCAATAGACGCAACCAATCCCTTTGTTTCAATCATCCCAATCGCATCATACTTTGTCATAACCTTCTCCTTTGTAAAAAATTGTCGTATTCATTTAGATAAATGAACTTTTATTATAAAAATAGTATAACTTTACAGTCGACTGGAATGTCAATATGTGCTATATGTCTATATGTTTTGACAACTACCTTTTATTATAGCGTATATTTTCGTCAGTTTTTTATTTTAAAACAATAATAAATATTACTTTCTACTCTCTTTTAAAAAAAATATAATATTTCTTTTAGAAAAATCCAAAAATCGCTCTTGTCACAACCTCTTATCATGTATTCCGTGCTCTGGTATTTGCCAAAAAATTACATATCCCGTGCATTGGCTACGGTTCAAAGACAAAGTGGTACTTTACACTCAATGCCTTGATCAGAGAATATATTGGCTATCTATCCATTAGCTATCAATTTCATATGATCATTATTTTAGTGTAAAATCTTTTTCATCCATAAAAAAAGTCACTGGCTCGCAAGAACCAGTGACTTTTTTCTTTATTTTTAACTTTCCGCTGACACAATCATAGCCCCTATCACAATGAGTACACAGCCGACCATCATTCCTAAAGTCAAACTTGTCCCCAAAAATAGAACTGAAAGAAGTACCCCCCACAGTGCATAGGTCACATTTAGCGACATTCCCATGGCACAACCAATGCTGGCATTGGCCTTATACCACAACAAATAGCTAATCGCCGCACTAAAACCAGATAGCACTAAAAAAAACATTGGCGAAATCGCCACCAAAGTAGAAAAAAATAATTTTCCACCACCAAGCAATGGCAAGAGGATAATAATAATTGTTGTCCCTGAGACCAATTCTCTGATATTTACGGCAATATCGCTGTCTAAGACAGATCCACCAAAACTAGAAATCATTCCTTCCAGCCCCCAGCAAATTGCTGCAATCAAGGCACAAAACACACCGAGCAAAAAACTTTTGCTCTGTATCTGTCCAGAAAAATTAATAATCATTGCTCCGATGACACATCCCATCATTCCAAGTCCCACTCTCTTTGAGAGTTTTTGCTTTAGAAAAATACGAGCAAAAATTGTTCCAAATATCACATTGAGTGCCGAAATGGGAATGGCCGCAGCTCCGGCAAGGGCAATACCTAATAGATAAGCACCATTGGCAATGGGTCCGCCCAAAAGAGAGGCTAAAATCACCATTTTCCCCGCAAAGCTTCCCACTGCCCCTGGCATTTGATTGAGCTTTTTTTGCTTCGCATTATATATCGTCAAAAAAATACCTGCCAAAAAATCATTGATACCACAAATAACCATAGCTACAACAAGGGCATTTTGTACTATACTTAAAGGCGACTTTGTCCCCGCCACACCAACAAATGTACTATAAACGCCATAGGCCATTCCAGAACCAAGCCCCATGAGTATGCCCATTTTTTTCTTCCATTTATCCATATTTTCTCTCCCCAAACACCATTCTATGGCAAAGTAGCATGCACTGACTGATAAATTGAATGTATGACTTTAATAATCCATTACATCAGGTTCTTGAGGACTTTCAAATCTTCCATTGACTCCTGATTTTGAGCCATCATATTCAATTAAAATTCCCTTTTTATCAGTCTTATACTTTACCTTATTGTTGTCTGTCACTGTAGTATTCTTGCTCACTCTTCCATTTGAATTGATGACATAGTTTGCCCTTCCATTTCCCTGTGGAATAGAAATAGCAATGTACTTACTTGCCTTGTCAGCCACTTGCAATTTTCCCTTGTAATAGAGTTTCCCATCATGCACTCCAGTATAACCTTTTCCATTGTTTTCAAAATAATATTCTGCCGTTGCACCGCCAGCTTCCTTTACTTCCTGCTTTCCCTTTTGCACATTGCTCTGTGCTTGAGTGCCAAAGTAATAAACATCATAGTTATCATCACTTGTGTAAACCCGCTGTAAACCATAGACAGGTGTTCCATTGCTACGAAAAATATAAGTCAAACCATTGATTTTCTTTAGTCCAGTGCTTCTTAAATGCTTTTCACTCTCAGAACTTTCTGGCTTTCCATCTCGGTTAAAATAAAACCACTCGACATTGTTTAAATAAGTCTCTTTAATTCCTGTTGGTGGCTTTAGTGAATACCATCCTTTTCTCATTGTGCCATCGCTGTTGTAGTAGCGAAAATCCTTAATTTTGGCATTGGAAGATTCTTTCAAATTGACCCAACCTGTGTCCATATATCCATCTTCATTAAAGCTATAGGTCGCCCCATCAATTTTGTACTCTGAATGTTTGCTTCCACTCTTTGCTTGATACTTTTTTCCATCTTTTCCAAAGTAATGCCAACGCTTGCCATCGTCGCTCTCTCCAGGTACATTCTTGACTCTAATTTTATCTGCTGGTGCAATTTTTCTCCATCCTGTTGCCATTGCACCATTTTCATCGCAATAGTATCGGTCATCGTCGACCCATCCCGTCTGCACTCGTCCCTCATCATCCAAATAAAACCAAGAATCGCCATTTTTTCGCCACATGGAAGTTTGTTTTTCTCCCTTGGAATTAAAGTAGTACCAGTAACTCTTGCCATTTTCTGTCGCCTTGACCCAATTGTTGGCCACCATTACGCCCTTTTCGTCCACAAAGTAATTTCGATTGTCCACCCAAGTGCTTGTGGCCATCACACCATCTGATCCAATCCAACGCCACAAATTATCTCCACCACGCTGCCATTCATTCGTTACAAATTTTCCATTATCATTCTTGTACTTCCATTTACTGCCGTCTTGTACCCACTGCCCTGCATACACACTCGAAAAATACCCCATCGCAAATGCCACAACCAATGCAGGAATTGCCCATTTCTTTTTTGCCATGATTTTCTTCATTTCTCCCTCTTCTTTATTCTTGCATAGCTTTTACACTGCTCTCAGGAACATAGCCAATATACTCCAAATAGTTGACCAATGCATAGCCATCCACCTTCTTTAAAACAAGGACAGGACTATCCTTTGGCACGGTTGTTATTTGTGCCGCATCTTCACTTGCCCCCTCCCTCATCGCTACATCGTTATTTGTCTGTGCCACTGCTTCTTCTCCAATATTTTCGATTTCTTTTGGCACTTGTGTACTAATATTCTCCTTTGTCATATATCCCGTCTTGTCAAGATATTGCACCTTTTTCATTCCATTTGTATCTGTTGTCACCTGAACGACACTAAAGACAGGGACATTCGCTATAACCTTACTTTTCTTATCTGCACTTTGATAGAGCGGATAATTTTGTGCATCCCCCGTCACAAAATAAGGTGTCTTCTCCTCAGGTGCTTGCGCAGGAACAAACTTCTGTGAACTCTCCTGTTCACCAGTGACCATCTTACCTGTCTCTGATGCAACTTTGGTTGTTTCCTTCGCTGCAGTGGTTGCCATCGCAGAGCTCTGTGCTACAGCAGTTGAATTTTCTGTGACGGCCTGTGCTGTCGTTGATGGTGCACTAGTCGATGCACTCGTTGGGGCTGTCGTCATCTTTTTTGTCACTGTCGCCTCTGATCCACTCGTTCCCACAATTACGCCCGCCGATTCCTGTGTCTTTTTTTCCCTACATCCTGTGGCAAGAATTGCTATAATGATAATTGCCGAGCAAATCCCCCATCTCTTTTTATTTTTTATCATCACTTTCTCCTCTATAGAAAACAAAAATGGAGGCACAAGTCATTGCTTTTGCCCCCATTTTACTACTGACCGTCCACAGCCTTTAAACTTCCCGTCTTTTCAATCTCTGTAATCATAGCAACTCGCATCTCATGACGGCCACCTTCAAACTCTGCATTTATCCACTCATCTACAATCATCTTTGCCATATCCATTCCAATCACTCTGGCACCAAAAGCAATAATATTTGTATTGTTATGCTGCTTACTCAATCTTGCTGTATATGGTTCACTGCATACACAACAGCGAATTCCTGGAATCTTATTTGCTGCAAGGCTAATTCCCACACCTGTTCCACAAATTAGCACACCTCCATCAACTTCACCAGAAGCCACCATCTTAGCCACGCGGTAGCCACTTTCTGGATAATTAACTCGGTCATGTGTATCCGTCCCAACATTGACAACTTCAATTCCCTTGCTCTCTAAATAGTCCTTTATTTCATTCTTCATTTCCACTGCTGCGTGGTCATTTCCAATAGCCAACTTCATCTCTTTCCTCTTCCTCCCACTTCTTTCTGCATCTATTGCTCTCTAAATACGACCGTACCCTTATCTGCATCCATGCTCTCAATAATGGCCAAGGACTCCAATTGGTAACCCATATTTCGAATCATTCGACCGCCTTGCTGAAACCCCTTCTCAATCGCAATGCCAATGCCAGCAACACTCCCGCCCGCCTGTTGTACAATCTGAATGAGCCCCTGTAGTGCACAACCATTGGCCAAAAAGTCATCGACAATCAATACACTGTCTTCTGGTTTTAAAAATTTCTTTGATACAATAATCTGGTTTTTGCACTTATGAGTAAAACTCTCCACCTGTGCAGTATAGATCTCTCCATCTAAATTGATAGATTCTGACTTCTTTGCAAAAACAACTGGAACGCCAAATTTCTGTGCAACAATTGCTGCAATTCCAATTCCCGATGCCTCAATCGTCAAGATTTTTGTCACTTTCTTTCCAGCAAACCTCTGCTGATACTCTCTTGCCATCTCTTCAAAGAGTTCAATATCCATTTGATGATTCAAAAAGCTATCCACTTTTAGGACATTTCCCTCCTTTACAATCCCATCCTTTATGATGCGCTGTTCCAGTGCGTTCATGTCAAAAATCTCCTCATTTCCTTTTTTAAAATACAAATGTCACTTCATATTATTCTTTTTAGTATATAACAAATCTCTTCCTTTCTCAACATAAAGATGGTATGATAATGACAAATTTACAATACAACATAGAAATAGAAACAGAATGAAAGGATGAACAAAATGTGGGTTGCCAATCAATGGAATGATTATGAAGTTTTAGACACTTCAAGTAGAGAAAAATTAGAACGCTGGGGGGATTATATTCTTGTAAGACCAGATCCACAGGTCATTTGGAATACCCCAAAAACCCACTATAGTTGGACACACAAAAATGGACATTATCACAGAAGTGCCAAGGGTGGAGGAGAATGGGAATTTTTTAATCTTCCAAAGCAATGGACCATTGGCTATGATTTGCCAAAGGAAGTGGCACAGGGGAAGAGACACCTTGTCTTTAATTTAAAACCATTTAGCTTTAAACACACAGGTGTATTTCCTGAACAGGCCACCAACTGGGATTGGTCTTCTCTCCTTATTTCTGATGCCATCAACAAAGGTCGTAAAATTAAAGTTTTAAATCTCTTTGCCTACACTGGTGGTGCAACGATTGTTGCTGCCGCTGCAGGTGCACAAGTAACTCATGTCGATGCAAGCAAAGGAATGGTTGGATGGGCAAAGGAAAATGCAATTTCTTCTGGTTTAGAGAGTGCTCCTATTCGCTGGCTTGTCGATGACTGTGTCAAATTTGTCGAGCGAGAAATTCGCCGTGGCAATCAATATGATGCCATTATTATGGATCCTCCTTCCTATGGTCGAGGCCCAAAGGGAGAAATTTGGAAAATTGAAGAGTCCATCTACTCCCTAATTCAGCTTTGCTCAAAACTGTTGAGTGACACACCGCTTTTCTTTTTAATTAATTCCTATACTACAGGACTTCAGCCAGGTGTCCTCACCTATATGCTCTCCACAGAGGTCGCAAGCAAAAAGGCAGGAGCCACAGTAGAGGCAGAAGAAATTGGTCTTCCTGTCACAGAAAAAAATTTAGTGCTCCCATGCGGTGCAAGTGGAAGATGCTATTGGAATTGAAAATAATATCACAACAAAAAGCGAGGATGCGATCACCTTTCGCATCTTCGCTTTCTTTTTCTTGGCTCTATTCTTCGCCTTGCTTTTTCTTTCTCAACTTACCTGCTGTAAATAGACCTACAATAGAGGTAAAAATTGCCGTTGCACTTGTTGATAATGGTGCAACATCCGCTGTCTTTGGCACAACTTTATTTTCCTTTTCTTTGGTCTTCTCTTTGGTCTTCTCTTTGGTCTTCTCTGTTGTATATCCCCTATTTGTCGAAGAACTTGCCCTTTGACTGATTCCAGTATCTAAATCCGTCACCGTCTTCCTAGGTCTACTGTGCTCACTTGGGGGTTCTGCCGTTGTTCTTCTAATGACAGGATCTCCCAGTAGGGTGTCTGCATCTGTTTTTAATGACTTTTCAAATTGTTTTGGTTCAGTTGGCACCTCCTCTGGTACCCTTGTGGAATTTGTTGTTGTCAATCCTGTATTTGGTTCAGGCACAACTCTTGATCTTCTTGTTGAAGTACTGGAACCTCCTGGATTCGAAGCCCCGCCACCTGTCGTTCTCCTCCTTGCGTCTGTAGGTGTTGCCACCTGTTTATTAGGTAAGGTTGTGGTAACCCTAGGATCTATTGGTTCTGTCGGGTGAGTCAACCCTGCCGTTGTCGGCTGTGTTGGTGTTTGGGTGGATACCGGCGGTTGCATCGGTTGCCTTGGCTGTGCCGTTGTCGGTTGTGTTGGTTGCGTGGATACCGGCGTTGGCGTTGGTTGCGTTGGCGTTGGCTGTGTCGGTCTTGCCGTTGTCGGCTGTGTTGGTTGTACCGTTGTCGACTGCGTTGGTGGTAGCGTTGGCGTCGGCTGCGTTGGTGGTTGCGTTGGCTGTGCCGTTGTCGGCTGCGTTGGTGGTAGTGTTAATGTTGGTTGCGTTGGCTGTGCCGTTATCGGCTGCATCGGTTGCGTTGGCGTTGGCTGTGTCGGTCTTGCCGTTGTCGACTGTGTTGGTTGCGTCGTTGTTGGCTGTGTTGGTTGCGTCGTTGTTGGCTGTGCCGGTCTTGCCGTTGTCGACTGTGTTGGTTGCGTCGTTGTTGGTTGTGCCGTTGTTGGCTGTGCCGTTGTCGACTGTGCCGTTGTCGGCTGTGCCGTTGTTGGCTGTGCCGTTGTCGACTGTGCCGTTGTTGGCTGTGCCGTTGTCGACTGTGCCGTTGTTGGCTGTGCCGTTGTCGACTGTGCCGTTGTCGGCTGTGTTGGTTGCGTCGTTGTCGGTTGTGCCGTTGTTGATTGCGTCGTTGTTGGCTGTGTTGGTTGCGTCGTTGTCGGTTGTGCCGTTGTTGATTGCGTCGTTGTTGGCTGTGTCGGTTGCGTCGCCTGTGTTTCTGACTGTATATCACCAATCGTAGATGCTAAATACCTATTATCTGAGTACTTACTTATCACTTTTATATACGCCTTTTTTCCTACTGGAACCCGATCATTATTTGGCAAATCTAATGTTATTGTCGCCTCTCCGCTACTCGATCCTGCAATATTGCTCACTGTTGCTTGTTGAAATACAACACTGTCCCCCGATGTCCCAAATCCATATTCATAAATATAATCATCCGGACTGCTATTGATAGGATTTCGTATTGAAATTTTAAGCTGAGAATCTCCCTCCGATGGCATTACAACGGCCTTTCCCGAAAGTTGATTAATCGGTATACCAAGGACAAATTTCATTGTCACACCAGATATCGTAGAGTGCACTTTAATACCAATTTGCTCATCATTATGATAATCTCTTGGATCAATTCTTACCTTAACTCCCTTCCACTTTCCCGACGATCCCGGAATCATATCTGCTGACACTAATGTTCCTGACTCTTCTAACTTATGTTGTGATGTTTGATCATCTCTTACAATCTCTGCTTTAATCGTATTTTTTACTGTACCACTTATTTCTCGTTCAAATTCAACTGTAATTTCTGTATTGTTTGCATTTATTTCTGTGCTTTTCACAACTGCAAATCCTACATCCACTGCAATCCGACCATCAATTGCTTGTCCTGGAGCTGACACTCTTTCTGTTGCATAGGGACCTGGAGCAGCCATTACTATTATTGCTGGAATAACATTCGTTGCTACTACTGGTGTGGCAACAGCCACAGTTAGAGCCAGTGCTAGATATTGTTTACCCTTCTTTTTCATCACAATTTCCTCAGCTTCCTTATTCCTTTTTTTGTTAATAATGTAATATACATCTATTTATGTTACATAATAGTAATGTAACATAAATTTATCAATGTGATATATAGTTGCATGAACTGCGGTATTTAAGGAATGAAATACGGTAAATATTACATTTGTGTTACTTTTCTGATTTAACATGATAATTTATTTTAAAAAAACAAAAAAAGAGTTCTCAAATCAATAATTTGAAAACTCTTCCCTTATTCTTACTTTTTATTTGATCTATCTTCCTACTCTCTATATTCAGCTCTATTTATCTTCTTCCTTTTTTCTCAACTTACCTGCTGTAAATAGACCTACAATAGAGGTAAAAATCGCAGTTGCACTTGTTGCTAATGGTGCAACATCTGCTGTCTTTGGCACTTTCTTCGTTGATGTCTTTGCTGAGGTTACTTTCTTTCCTGATGAAATGCCTGCATTTCCACTGTCTGCTTTCACGGCTGCCTTTGTTTTTCTTCCCTCGCTGCGTTCTTCAACCGGCGTTGCTGTAACCTTTCTTGTGGAAGAATCACCACCTGTAATGCCTGCATTTTTCTTATAATCTTGTGAAAATGGTGCTGGTGCTGGTGTTTCTGTCGTTGCACTCGTAGCAATTTCTTCCTCTTTTGCTCCATTTGTCGCACTCATATTTACTGTGCTTATTTCTGTTCTTGGTTGAGATACAACTCTTGATATTCTCGTTGACGAACCTGAACCACCTGAGCTTGAAGAACCACCACCACTACTTCTTCTTCTCGCATCCGTTGGCGTTGCTGTCTCTATTGGTTTTGTTGGAATAACCACCGTATTTGGTGTTGTCGTCTCTACTAGGGACCCTGTTGATTGCGTTGGCTGTTGTGCCACTGTGGTCTGATCCACCTGCGTTGTAGTAGGCTGCGTTGGCTGTGCGACCTGCGTTGTAGCTGCTGGTGTTGGCTGTTGTGCTGCTGTTGTTGTGCCTGCTGCTGTTGTACTTGCTGCTGTTGTTGCTCTTGCTGTTGTTGTACTTGCCGCTGTTGTTGCTCTTGCTGTTGTTGTACTTGCCGCTGTTGTTGTACTTGCTGCTGTTGTTGTACTTGCCGCTGTTGTTGTACTTGCCGCTGTCGTTGCTCTTGCTGTTGTACTTGTACTTGCCGCTGTTGTTGTACTTGCCGCCTGTGTTGACAATGTTACTCTGACATTCGCTGATGCTCCTGATGCTGTTCCTGTTAATTCTACAGTTTCACCTGCTGTCAGTGGCGTATTTAAGTGAATCTGAAATGTAGTCTGACCTCCACTAACATTGCGTGTCACACTAGATGCTGGGACAGTGATCGTTTGTCCATTTCTTGTGAGTGTAAAACTTGTTGAATGTGCGTTGTCATCATAGTTTCCCACTACAGTCAAAGTATTTGATCCTGCTGTAAATCCACTGTTAGATATATAGGAAATCTGAAACGCCTGCACAACTCCCAATGTCGTCGTTGTATAGCTACTACTAGAATGCCTGCTTACAATTCTTAAAAATACTTGCTGTCCTGCTGGCACAGTCACACCACTTGGCAATTCCAATTTCACGGTTGCACTGCTGCCACTTCCACTGACTGCTCCTACAGTTGCTGGTCGATAAGTGATATTTGTCGCATTGGCTGGACCAAATCCATACTCGTAAGTATAATCATTGACATCAATTGGGGTATTCACATTACTATTTTTTGTCATCGAAAGTGTAAGCTCTGAAGCTCCCGCAGATGGCATGGCTAAATCCGTTCTTGCCAATTGATTAATAATTGTTCCCACTGCAAAGCCTCTTGATATTCGTGATGTATTTCCCGTTTGAGGTCCCGTTTGTACCGTTCCATTCACCGCGGATTCAACTTGTACAGCAACAATTTCATTGTTATGATACTGTGACGGTGTAATATTGACTTCCAATCCCGTCCAGTTATTTGGCCTTCCAGTATATGATGGCGTGATCCTGATTGTTGGGTCTTCAATAAGACCATGTGCACTTGTGCCATCATCCCTTAAGAGCTTTGTCACAATAGTATTTTTTACAGCATCTGTGATCGGATGTTCAAATTCTACAATAAGCTTTGTGTTGTTTGTATTTGCTGTGGTCTTTTTCACAACAGCAAAACCCGCTTGCACAACTGTCTTTCCATCTAGATCTGTATTTGTTCCACTAATTGTCATTGCAGCATTTGGACCTGCATCAGCCATAGCCATGACGGATGGAACTATATTGGTAACTACCAGTGGCGTTGCTGTTGCAATTGCAAGAGCCATTGCTAGATATTGTTTACTCTTCATTAAAATTTCTTTAGCCTCCTTGTTCTATTTTCTTTTTCATTTTCTATTTGGTTAATGTAACATATTTCTAATTCAGTTTCATTTAGAAATGATGAACTGCGGTATTTAAGGAACGAAATACGGTAGATGTTACATTTGTATTACTTTTTTGATTTAACGCAAAAAAAGCCACAACAAAAACATTGTTGTGACTTTTTATTCTTCATTGCTATTTTTATTTTTTTATAATCTTTTCTACAACTTCAAGGAGATCCCTGCCCTCGATTTCACAATCTCTACTAAACTTGCCATCTTCTCCCGCCAGTCCTGTTTGAACAAGTGCTGTGTGAAGCCCTCCTCGTCGACCTGTTTCCAAGTCAATGGTGCTATCGCCAATCATCCAAGAATTTTCCAAGTCAAGATTCCACTTCTTAGCAGCCTCGAAAATCATTCCCGGCTTTGGCTTTCTGCAATCACAATCAACTTTATAGAGGAGATTTTCCCCTTCAAAGCCTCGATCTGGATGATGTGGGCAAAAGAACACATCATCTAAATACACCCCCTCTTTTCCAAGCAAGGTACTCATTTTCTTGTGAATATTTTCTATGTCTTCCATCGTGCACTGTCCACGAGCCACCACAGGTTGATTGGACACCACAATGGCCATCATTCCCGATTGATTAATTCTTCGAATCGCCGAAATTACATTTTTCTCAAGCACAAAGTCATCGATATGATCCAAGAAACCACAATATTGATTGATTGTTCCATCTCGATCCAAAAAAATCGCACGCTGTGGATTTTCAAGATTCTTTTTTTGAATCAACCCACTAGAAAGTTCTTTCATTGTCGCCTCAATGCGATCAACTGTGCCGACATCTTTGACATACTCTGGAGAAATATAGGCATAAATTGGCTCACCCTGCTCGGCCATCACCGCCAAAATCTCCTTTTCGAGATCAATTTTTTGGGGCTTTACAATATGCCTACAAAAGCTCTTGTTCATCACATATAAGCCCGCATTGACACAATTATTATACCAATAATTGCGCACATTATTTTTTGAGTCAAATTTTATCACTCGACCATCCTGGTCACTGACAATCAAATCAGAATCATAGGGATGAGCATTGGGATGAGCAAAGAGTGTCACCTGTGCATGATGATTTCTGTGAAAATCAACCATCCTTGGAATATCAATATCAAAGAAAATATCGCCAAAGATAAGAAGAAAATTTTCACTTATCAATCGCTCACCGACATAGCCCAAAGCACCTGCTGTTCCCAATGGCTTATCCTCAACAATATAGTCAATGGCTACACCAAATGCACGACCATCGCCAAAATATTCCTCAATCTTATGACCGAGATGACCAATCACCATGGTAATGCGAAAAATGCCATATCGCTTTAGCTGTTCAATTTGCCATTCCAGCAGGGGTTTTCCCTCAATGGGAACCATGGGCTTTGGAATCTCGCCCTTTGTTATGGCCGAAAGTCTTGTTCCCTTTCCTCCAGCCATAATGACGGCATGTTGTATATCTTTTTCCATCAATTGTTCTGATCCTATCCTCTCTTGAGACGTGCATCGACCTCTTCGCGAGATGGAATGCCTGAGATTCCTCCACGCTTTTCTACACAAAGACTTGCCACCGCATTTCCAAATCTTGCAGCTTCAACTAATTGCTCTGTGCTAACAGTATTTAAATTGACATCCATCTCAATCAACTTGGCAACAAAGCTTCCCCAGAACGAATCTCCTGCACCTGTTGTGTCGACAACATTGGACTTAAATCCTGGCACAATGGTCATTCCATCCTTGCTAGCAACCAAAACACCTTCGGCACCAAGTGTCACACCGACAACACGAACGCCCTGAGAAAGTAAATACTTGGCTGCCTGCTCTGGCTCCTTATATGGGGTCAAAAGGTCTGTCTCCTCGTCAGAAATCTTCATCATATCTGCAAATGGGACGAGGCTCTTCATTAATTCCTTTGCTGTCTCCTCAGATTCCCAAAGTGGATCTCTGTAATTTGGGTCATAGGAAATGGTCACTCCATGCTCCTTTGCAAAGCGCACAGCCTCATAGGTTGCACTTCTTGCTGGCTCATCAGTCAAGGAGAGAGAACCCACATGAAATACCTTGCTGTTCTTTAATAAGTCCTTGTCAATGTCTCCCACATTAAACATGGTATCTGCACCTGGTTTTCTTGCAAATGAAAATCTTCTCTCTCCATTCTCGGCCAAGGTCACAAAGGCCATTGTGGTAAAATACCCCTCATCAATGACCAATGCTCTGGTATCAATACCTGCCCCCTCTAGTACAGATTCCAAATAGATGCCATGCATATCTGCACCCACTTTTCCCATAAAGGCCACATTCAATCCAACCATCTTTGCTGCCGCAAGCATATTTGCTGGCGCACCACCTGGATTTTGTTCAAAGAGCTTCATTCCTGTGTCAGATTTTCCTGCTGGTGCAAAGTCAATTAGTAATTCCCCCATTGCTGTAATATCAAATTTTTTTTCCATCATTCTTCGCCTCATCCTTTACTTATGATTATGATTTCACAATACATTTATTTTATCACAAGCCCACTAATTTTTCATCTAAAAAATAGAGACTGACAAAAAATCAGCCTCTACTTTGCAATTCTAATCCTTTTTGCTATCTCTTTGCGTATCCAAACTCCATATTGTTTGATTTTGTCACATACACACCTGCACCGACAAAGCGAAATACCGTAGAATCATCATTTTCTACCTTAAATGTATTATTTCCTGTGCTAATGAGCTTCAAGCTTGTGCCTGCAGTTGGATAGTTCACTGAAAGTGCTCCGTCCTCGCCTGCGGAAACTACCATGGTCTTCTTTCCACTCTCTAGGCGAAGTGGAGTCTTGCTCTCATCCAGTTGCTTTGATGACTTAAAGATATAGGTTCCCTCAAAGTTCATCTTATATGCGTGGGATGGCTTCTTTGAACCTGTATTTGATGCTGCAGCTGTTGTAGATGCACTGCTTGATGCTGCTGCACTGGTTGTATTTTTGCTGCTTCCAGGTCCTGCTTGCGAATTTCCACTTGGTGTTGAGGCCACATTCTTCTTTGGAACGCTTGCATTCCAAGCTCCATTTGCATCCACTGTATAGCCATCTGGAGTCACTGTACTCTTTAGCATTGCACCTGAAGCACCCATATAGTACTTGTCCTGTATCCACTGATTGCTTGCCATCGCACCGCTGCCAAGGAAGTAGTACCAAGAGCCATTGACCTCTTTCCAGCTATTGGCTACCATGTATCCATCTTGATCAAGATAGTACCAAACGCCCTTATCCTCAATCCATTGACTAGTCGCATAGGACTTGTTTGTATTTTCCCAGCGCCAACCTCTATGGTCATGTTGCCAAGCTCCACTGGCTGCAAATGTTGGCAGAGCGGTTGCCATCATCAAAAGACCTGAAACTACTGCAATTCCAATCTTCTTCATCATTTCTCATCAATCCCTTTCGTTTTTTTCTAAATAGATTATAATATCTATTATAACACTATCAATGTATAATGTAATTACAGATTTTTTACAGTTTTATAACTAATAAATATCGACTTGTGAGGTGAATTTATGCTAAATAAAAAAAGACTATTACAAACCTTTTGCGAACTTGTTTCCATTGACAGTCCTTCCTTTGGGGAGCGTACAGTTTGCGACTACATCACTAAGGTGCTAAAAGAGCTTGGTATCACACCAATAGAAGATCAAGCTGGCAAAAAAATCGGAGGAAATACAGGAAATCTCTATGCCAAAATTCCAGGCAATATTGCACTTTCCCCTATTCTTTTGTCCACACATATGGATACTGTCGAGCCTTCGTGTAATAAAAAAGCCATTGTCGAAGAAAGTGGGCTCATTCACAGCGACGGCTCAACCGTTCTTGGTGCCGATGATTTTGCAGGCGTAGCTTCTGTCATTGAAGCCATTCGCTCTGTCAAAGAAGGCGCTCTCTCCCATCGCCCAATTGAACTCATTTTTTCTGTGGCCGAAGAACCATTTTGTAGAGGTATTCGTGAATTTGACTCTTCTTTGATTACATCAAAGGAATGTTATGTCTTTGATTTGACAGGAAAGGTTGGCTCTGCAGCTAATCAAGCTCCAACTATTATTTCTTTTACTGCAAAATTTTTGGGCAGAGCCGCTCATGCAGGATTTGCCCCTGAAGAAGGAATTCACTCCATCAAGGCTGCGGCCGAGGCCATTTCCTCTATTCGCTGTGGAAAAGTGGACGATGTCACCGTAAATATCGGCACCATTTCAGGTGGAACAACCATCAATACCGTCCCTGCACAATGTACTTTTTCTGGAGAAATTCGCTCATACAGTGATGAGCACGCCCACGAACAGCGAAATCTCATTCAATCCGCCTGCCAAACAGCAGCAAATCACTTTGGTGCTAGCTGTGACTTCTCAAGCACAGACAACATTATTGCTTATAAAACCAGTGAGCAAAGTCCTGTTGTCACCCGCTTTCAAAAGATTTGCCAAAAAAATGCCCTGCCCTATTCTATGACAAGTACATTTGGTGGAAGCGACAATAATTTCTTTGCCCTCCACGGCATCGAAGGACTTGTTCTCGCCACAGCAATGAATCATTGTCACAGCACAAAGGAATATACCGACATCAACGAACTATTTCTTGCAGCAACAGTTGCACAAGATATTATTTTATCAAAGGAGTAAACAACATACCTATGAAAAGCCCTCTACACTATCAAATTTCAGAATACGACTGCGGTCCAACCTCAATGCTCAATGCGATTAAATTTTTATTTGAGCGAGAACAAATCTCTCCAGAACTAATTCGAAATATTATGCTCTACTCCCTTGACAGCTACTCCACCGAGGGTGCAGGAAAAAGTGGAACTTCTCGAATCGCCATGATGTTTTTGAGCAATTGGATCAATGGCTTTGGTGCCGTCGGACAACTCCCCATTCGCTCTGAATACCTCACACAGGAATCCGTGTTTATTGGCTCAACTAGTCGAATCAACGATGCCCTTTCTCGAGGAGGTGTGGTAATTCCAAGGCTTTACTATGATGTGGAACACTATGTACTTTTAACTGGCAGCAGTGAAAAAGGCATCCATGTCTTTGATCCCTATTTTCACACAGATGCCTTTCCCGAAAGGGATATTTTGCTCGACCAAAACCATCCCTTTGCCTACAATACCATTGTCCCACAAAAGTATTTTAATCGCACCAATAAAGAAATTTACTCCCTCGGTGAAATGGCAAGAAGAGAGGCCATTATTATCTACAACACCGATACCTTTGTCACACCCGATCGCACCATCGAGTATTTTATTTAATCTTGGTTCATCTTGGGAATCATCATTCGCATAGGAATTCCTCTTTTGTCCTTCATCGGTCTTTCTGGAATCACTTCGACTTCTCCCAATGCGGCCATATTGGCAGTAACCGCTAAGCAGGCCGCATCAATAATATTTGCCGTGTGACATTGTAATTTTTCTGCGGCCGTTTTCACTAATTCAATGCTGAATCCATCAATATATGGCTTTAAAATTTCCACTCGCTCCACCAGCCCCTCAAGCTTTGTTTTGCTTGTCATCACCGTCTCACCAAGTAGCCTAGCATAGCAAACTTCTGGACTGCTTTCTTTTAATAGCGACTTAAACTCTGGATAAGATTGAATAAATTCATCAATCTCTCGCATTTTAGGGATAATGGCTGTAATCTGTCTTCCCAACCCCTTTCCAAGACAGGCAATATTTTCCTCAATCATCTCCTCTTCTGTATCCATATACACGGCCTGACGACAGGGCACAGCAAAAATAGCCGTTGCCCTTCCTTGAATCAACCTTCTCGCAAAACTATCTGGTCGAATATCTCTACTGCTTTCTGGAAGTCCCACAGCCATATCAATAAATAATTCTTCAAAATTGTGATACCTTGTCACCACCTCTTGAATGGTGTTATATTTTTCTACAATAAAGTTTTTATCTTCTATATAGCCTACAACCCATCCATCCTTACAGCTGTCAACCCCCAAGCATATGCCCCTTTGTCTCTGTGAACCCATGCCATATCGTCTCACTTGCTCCACCATATGCCCAATATTTCCTTCTCCTGCAAATCGCTTGCAGTCAAAAAAATCTTGATCCTCATTAAACCAAATCAAGGGATTTTTTTCTTCCACTAACCGAATGCCATCCTCCCTTAAGACGCCTGCATAGACTTCCACATAGCATTGCTGATTGTGATATAAAAAATTCATCATATGATAGAGCTCAATATCGTCTCTGCCCAGTCCCGTCTCCTCAAAGAGTTCTCGATAAGCCGCCTGAAATCCATCTTCCCCGTCGTCAATTTTGCCACCAACAAAATTATAGAGACCTTGATAGGGATCTTTTTTTCGCTTACAAAACAGAAGTTTCGTTCGATCCTTATTGTAGACCATGATTAGATTATATCCCTGAAACTTTTCTGTGCTGTTTAACATTCATACCTCACTTCTGCATTTTCTACAGAACAATCCTGTGTTTTCCTACATTTCTTTTATAATATACTACTCAAGCTTATCTATCAATGATATAATACAATCTCGATTATGTATACTATTTTTTAATCCCTACTGATTTAGTATAGTTTTGTACTTGTAAATTTTACACAATCAATATATAATCTAATATTATCAGAGGAAATTTTTTTTATTTCAGGAGGAAATGATGAGTAACGAATTATTAAACATTCAAAATTTATCGGTTCGTGTCACAGAAAAACCGATATTACATAACTTAAATTTGAGCGTGGGTGCAGGTGAGACTCATGTCTTAATGGGACCAAATGGTGCAGGTAAATCAACCCTTGGAAATGCCATTATGGGAAACCCACACTATGAAATTACTGATGGAAAGATCTTTTTTGATGGCAAGGACATCACCCATGACTCCACCGACAAGCGTGCAAAGGCAGGGATCTTTTTGTCCTTCCAAAATCCAATTGAAGTTCCAGGAATCTCTCTCGGAAACTTTACAAGAGGAGCACTTGAAGCTGTAACCGGTCAAAGAATGCGACTTTTAGCCTATAAGAAGGAATCGGAAAGAATTTTAAAGCTCCTCTCTATGGATCCTTCCTATGCAAGCCGTGACCTCAATGTTGGTTTTTCTGGTGGTGAGAAAAAAAAGGCAGAAATCTTCCAGCTTTTAATGTTAAAGCCAAAGTTGGCTATTCTCGATGAGACGGACTCTGGTCTTGATGTCGATGCCGTTCGCATTGTATCTGAGGGCGTTCGCATCTATCAAGAAGAAGTGAAGGGAACTTTAATTATTATCACCCACAGCACAAGAATTCTCGAATCACTCAATGTCGACCGCACCCATGTCCTTGCAGGCGGCAATATTATTGCTTCTGGAGATGCCTCCATGATTGCCGACATCAATGAAAATGGCTTTGAGAAATACCTTGAAAACAACTAGGGGGTGATGACATGAAAGAAAAAACATTTGTCGATGATGTCAACCGCAGTATATATGACTTTCGATACGAAGAGAAAGACAGTTATCGTGTCAGTGGCGGTTTGACACCCGAAATTATTGAACAAATTTCAAAGGAAAAACATGACCCCGATTGGATGAGAGAGTTTCGTCTAAAGTCATTAAAGTTGTACAATGAGATTGCCATTCCTGACTGGGGTCCAGATATCACCGACTTAAATATGGACGAAATTGTCACCTATGTCCGTGCCAACACAGATATGAAGGGCAAGTGGGAGGAAGTGCCAGAAGACATCAAGGATACCTTTGAAAAGCTCGGCATCCCACAGGCTGAAAAGACTTCTCTTGCAGGTGTCGGTGCCCAATACGATTCTGAGGTTGTCTATCACAGTCTGCAAGAAGAAGTGGCGGCCATGGGTGTTGTCTACACCGATATGGAGACGGCACTCACTGGTCCTTATGCGGATATGGTCAAGGAACATTTTATGAAGCTTGTTCCACCGACAGATCACAAATTTGCTGCTCTTCACGGTGCGGTTTGGTCTGGAGGTTCCTTTGTCTATGTGCCAAAGGGCGTAAAAGTCGAAGTTCCCCTTCAGTCCTATTTCCGCCTCAATGCCGCAGGTGCTGGCCAATTTGAACACACCCTCATTATTGTCGACGAGGGTGCAGACCTTCACTTTATCGAAGGCTGTTCTGCTCCAAAATACAATGTTGCCAACCTTCATGCCGGCTGTGTGGAGCTCTATGTGAGAAAGGGTGCAAGACTTCGCTACTCCACCATCGAGAATTGGTCAAAGAATATGTATAACTTAAATACAAAGCGTGCTCGTGTAGAAGAAGGGGCAAAGATGGAATGGGTCTCTGGATCCTTTGGTTCCCATGTCTCCTATCTCTATCCAATGACCATTTTAAATGGTGAGCGTTCTTCTATGGAATTTACCGGTGTTACCTTTGCAGGTAAGGGACAAAACCTAGATACAGGTGCAAAGGTTGTACACAATGCACCAAAAACTAGCTCATTTATCAATACTCGCTCCATTTCAAAAGGTGGTGGTATCTCCACATTCCGAAGCTCTGTTGTTGTTGCAAAGGATGCCAGCGAAAGTAAGGCAGCTGTTTCTTGCCAATCTCTGATGGTCGACAACATCTCTCGCTCCGATACCATTCCTGCAATGGACATTCGAAATGCCAATTCTGACATCGGTCACGAGGCCAAGATTGGTAAGATTTCTGATGACTCTGTATTCTACTTGATGAGTCGAGGTATGTCAGAGGAAGAAGCTAGAGCAATGATTGTCAGTGGTTTTGCTGACAATGTATCGAAGGAACTTCCACTAGAATATGCCGTAGAGATGAATAATCTCATTCGTCTAGAAATGATTGGAAGTATTGGTTAAAGGGAGGAAATGATGATGGAAAATAAAGAAATAATAATTAATCGCCTGCCTTCGATTACTTGGCATAGATTAAAAATAAATGAGGGGCGAGTAAATTGCCCCGATGAGGTTGAAAGCACCAAAGTCGATATTGTGTGCCCTGAGGAATTTTCTTATAATCATTCCTCTTCTCTTTCTGATATCGCCACTGGTGCAGGTGCAGAATTTAAAGATTGGATGGAAAGTCGCAATATCACCACTCACGCCTTCGTCCTTTCTAAGGAAACAAAGGCCAATGATCCCCTTCGCCTCTCCTTTGTTGCTGAACCTACACAAAGTGCTGTAGCGATTGAATTGCTTGCAGAAGAAAATACACAGGCAACTTTGATTATGGACTACACAGCAACGGAGAATGCACAATTTCTTGCGGTTCAAACCAAAATTCGTGCAAAAAAGGGGGCCAAAATTAAACTTGTACAAATGCAAAGAATTGATCAAAAGATTACCTTTATCAATGATTTTGGTGCTGATCTTTCTGAACACGCAGATTTACACTTAATTCAGCTTATCTTAAATGGCGAAAAATCCTTTGATGGATGTAAGGTCATTCTTGCTGGCGAAGGTGCTAATTTTGATGCCAGCCTTGGTTACACCTTAAAGAATAGCCAAAAATTAGATATCAACTATGTCGTTGAGCACAAGGGCATTGCCTCTAGCTGTGACATTCAAGTCAATGGTGTATTGCGTGATCAGAGCGAAAAAGTCTTTCGTGGAACCATCGACTTACAGCGCGGTGCGTCCAAATCTGTCGGCACAGAAAAAGAAGATGTTTTGATGATTGACGATGGCGTTGTCAATAAGAGCCTTCCTGTGATTTTGTGTGATGAAGAAGATGTCGAGGGAAATCACGGTGCAACCATGGGCCGCCTCAATGAAGACTTATTATTCTACATTAAATCAAGAGGAATTCCTCAAGAAGAAGTCTATGAATTGATGTCCCGTGCAAGAATCGAAGAAATTGCACAAAAAATTGAAGATGTACAGGCAAGAAATACTGTTTTAGAATATATTGGAGGCGATACCGATGAGGACTGATCTGACCAGTAAGGAAAGGGAACTTCGCGATGCATTTCCTCTCCTTAAAAATTCAACCCTAGCCTATTTAGATAATGGTGCAACATCACAAAAGCCACAGGCGGTCATTGACGCTGTGGCCAAATACTACGAACACGACAATGCCAATCCTATGCGTGGTCTCTATGATTTGAGCATTCGTTCCACAGAAATTTATGAAGAGGCAAGAGCAAAGGTTGCCAAGTTTATTCACGCACCAAAGGCAGAGGAAATTGTATTTACCCGCAATGCTTCGGAGAGTTTAAATCTCATTGCCTACAGCTACGGCATGCATTTTTTAAAGGAGGGTGATGAAATTTTAGTGGGCATCACAGAGCACCACTCCAATTTCCTTCCTTGGCAACAAGTGGGAAAGGTAACCAAAGCGAAGGTCAATTTTTTAGAGTGTGCAAATGACGGAGAAATCAGCATTGATGCCTTTCGTGCTGCACTCACACCAAATACAAAGCTTGTTGCCATCACTCAAGTTTCCAATGTTTTGGGCAGAGAAAATCCGGTCAAGGAATTTGCAAAGATTGCCCATGAGCAGGGAGCTGTCATTGTGGTTGATGGCTCACAAAGTGTTCCACATATGCCAGTCAATGTCTCTGACATTGACGCTGACTTTTTTGTCTTCTCTGGACATAAGATGTTTGCTCCAATGGGCATTGGTGTACTCTATGGAAAGATGGAACTTCTTGACAAGATGCCACCATTTCTCTATGGCGGAGAAATGATCGAGACAGTTTCTAAGGAAAAGGCAACATTTGCCGAGGTACCTCATAAATTTGAAGCAGGAACCGTCAATGCCGGAGGTGCAAGGGGACTTTCTGCCGCCATTGACTTTATGGAAAGTGTCGGATTTGAAACCATTATGCAGCGTGAAGATATGCTCACCAAAATAGTGATGGAAAAATTACAAAAATATCCTTATGTTCATATCCTCGGTTCAAAAGACCCTAGTGAGCATCACGGCATCATTAGCTTTACTGTAGACGGCGTTCATCCACATGATATCTCTGAGATTTTAAGTTCTGATGATATCGCCATTCGTGCAGGTCACCACTGTGCACAGCCACTCCTCACTCACCTTGGCATTATGTCCAGTGCACGTGCAAGTTTTGCCTACTATAACACCGAGGCAGAAGCTCGTAGATTTGTTGAATCAGTAATCACATTGAGAAAGAGGATGGGCTATGGCGAATAATTTTTATAACGAAATTTTGACGGACCACAATATCCGTCCCTTACATAAAAAAGCCATCGAGGGAGCAAACTTCTCCCTCGAAGGCGTAAATCCTTCCTGTGGGGATGACATTGTCTTAAGCCTTCGTGTGGAAAATAATGTCGTTGTCGATGGTGGATTTACTGGAAGTGGCTGTGCCATTTCCCAGGCTTCTGCGGACATTATGCTTGACCTGATCATTGGTCAAACCAAAGAAGAGGCTCTTCGCCTCTTTGATATGTTTATGCGTATGATCAAGGGCACCGCCACAGAAGAAGAAATCGAAGAACTCGATGAAGCAGGTGCTCTCAAAGATATCTCCCACATGCCTGCTCGTGTTAAATGTGCTGTCCTTGGCTGGAGAACAATGGCGGAGATTTTTGATGAAAAAGCCGAGGAATAATCAAACTTTTCTCTTATATTTTCCACTGACTTGTGATAGAATAGCCCTGTTCCAATAGGTTCAATTTTATGCAAGGAGGTGTATTTATGTCAGAAAAACAATCTGCTATCTTGGGTTGGATAGGAACATTGCTATCTGTGATTATGTATGTGTCCTATGTTCCACAGATCATTAACAACTTACATGGGATGAAGGGAACACCAATTCAGCCTCTAGCTGCTGCTGTCAACTGTACTATTTGGGTAATTTATTCTCTCACAAAGAAGAATCGTGACTACCCTGTGGCGGCTGCAAACACTCCTGGCATTATTTTTGGTCTTATCGCAGCAATCACAGCGGTAATCTAAAAATTGATGAATAGAGACTTTCGAATTTTACATTGATAATGTTCGAAAGTCTCTATTTCTTTAACTTTTTCTACCTTAAAATTAAACAAAAATTTATATATTATCCCCTCTCTCTTATGCTATAATAACTAGTGAACAATTGTTTGTTTTATAATAAAGGGGGTTTATTTATGAAAAAAAATGTAGCTATTGGTGTTGGTATTGCCGCAGCAGTGGTTGTGATTGGTGGCGGAACAGCATTTGCACTCAATGGTATGGGTGGTGGAGGATCTGCAAACTCAAAGTTCTTGCAATATAATCAGCAAGTACTCAAGGAAAAGACAGACTTCCTTAACCAATTTATAGGATCTGCGGCCACGGCAAAAACTGTAGATAAAACGGTCACCATCACCGCAGATGTCACTGGCAACTCTAGTGCTGCCACTTCTTTCAATTCTGCACTAAAAGATTCTTCCATCACAATGAAAATGAAGGGCGATGAAAAAAATGCCGTGATGGGCATGAATTTACATCTTATGGGTTCAGACCTACTGGATATGACAACAACCGTCGATGCATCTCAAAATTTGATTGGTTTCTACATCCCAGCAGCTGACGAAAAGTATTACACCTTTGATCTCAACAAGCTGTACAAGAACCTTTACAATGAAGATACCAACTTCTCTCTCCAAGGCAATCGTACTCTCTCTGAGAAAGAACTCGAAGATCTGATGAAGCCATATATGGATATCTTCGCCAATGCCGTCAAGGGCTCAAAGATTGTTGTTGAAAAGAACAAGGAAGTGAGCCAGGACTATTTGGCTGACAAATTTACTGGTGATACTTACAGCTTTAAGCCAACCCAGCAAGAAATCGAAAAGACATTAAATACACTTGCTGACACATTGGAAAAGGATACAAAGCTCGTTGACTTCTTAAAAAAGTACAATTATGATGCAAGCTCATTGCAGCAACTCAACCAACAGCTTGGTGTCACAGACGATGACGGAAAAGATCCAGCAAAGACATTGCAAGCTCTGGCAAAGAAAATCCGTGATAATGCAGCTTCTACCTCAAAGACAATGGCCGACAATGGTTTCCATTGGACTGTAGCTGTAGAGAAAAATCAAGTAAAGCAGATTCGCATCGGTACAGAGAAGGTTTCTGATTTTGTCTATGAAATTAAGCAGGCGGACAACACTACAACTTCAGCTTACTATGTGAGCACAGACAAGGATCAAGGTATCTCTAATTCTGTGAAAAAAGATGGCAATAAGGTAACAGGTGACTTGACAGCAAATGTAGAACACCAGTCGATCAAGTTTAGCTATGATGTCGATACTTCGAAAAAGGATGCCCTTCTTGCCTATGGATCCTACAGCATTCAGGAAGAGAATGCTGCAAAGACAAGTGCAAACTTGACTATTGGTCCTGGTGCCAATGGCGGAACAGAGTATGCACTCAACCTCAACGATATCTCTAGCACAACGGGCAGCAGTGGTATCGATGGCATCAACCTACATTTTAATGTCACAGATGGTGCTGATGTTTCTGCTCCTAGCATTGCTCCAACCGATATCAGCGATTACTCACAAGAAGACCTGCAAAAGCTCTTTAGTGGTATGGCCGAAAAGTTATATCCAAGCTTTTTCAAGGCTTTTTCACAGCTTTCTTCTCTGTAATTTTGTAATTACATTTTAGAGAAAAGTCAAAAAGACCAGCCGCTTTCCTGTGGCTGGTCTTTTCTCTTATATGAACTACATCTAAGGATTATACATAAAGAATCTCAATATCCTGCACGCCCTCCAATTCACCACCCGTCTGACCACTAGCATCATGGAGTACATATTCAATATGCACACGAAGGCCATTCTCATCCTCATCAACCTCATAGCATTTTGTGTGCAACAAAAAATTTGTGCTCACCAAAAAAGTGCTATAGGAGACAATGGAATCTGCCAACACATCAAAGAGCATATCTGAGGTCACACCACCTACACGGTGCAAAAACAATTTGTCGACATCGATGTGCATGCCATTTTTTGTCACACGATTTCCTGTGTAGTCGTTGTAGGCAATCATATGTATGCCCTCACTTTTGGCGTATTCGCCCTCTCCTTTCCATTCATTTTCTTCTCCATTGACTACACTCTTAATTTTTATCTTTACATCTTTTTCCTTCTCTAACTTGGCCATATCAATAACTTAGCGGTATCACCGCTCCCCTTCCCAAAAAATGAAATACACAATATCCTATATAATACACCGTCTCCTTTGCCAAAAATGGCAATTGTGTGCGCAGGGAAACATAGCGAGTCGTCTTTGTTGGAGATGAGTAGACCTCCATTCCCAGATCTTTTGCCATAGCCACTGCTCGCTTCATATGGAGCGGATCACTCACCAAAAGTGCCGTCTGCATTCCCTCTTCCTGCATCACTTGATGGGCATAATACAGGTTTTCTTCTGTAATCTTTGATCTTTCCTCAAGCAAAATGTCTTCCTCAGCGACACCGTGAGCAATCGCATAATTTTTTGCCGATTGTGAATCTGACATATGACTCCCCTCACCAAATCCCCCTGTAAACATTAATTTCTTGGCATATCCTTCCTGATATAAGCGAATACCATGATTGATGCGCTCAGCAAATACAGGTGATGGCTTTCCATGCGAAGTCAGCCCTGCCCCCAAAACAATAATGACATCTACCTCTCTTGCATAGTCATGCATACCAAAGGTTACAATATTGCCAGCAACAATACTGATAATGGCAAAAATCGCCACAACAACTGCTACTACTACCTTTATGATTAGTCCCAGTAATTTTTTCATGGATTACTTCTAGGATACCTTACTCCTATTCCTTTCTCTTTGTCTAAACTCCACTGGTGTACTCCCATATTCCTCTAAAAACATCTTATTAAAATAACTTTGATTGGCAAAACCACAGGATTGCGATATCGCCGATACCGTATCCGTCGTATTGCGCAAAAGATTTCTGCTCACCTCCAATCGATATAAATTCAAAAAATGAATTGGTGTCTTTTGAATAAATTGCTTAAATAAAGAACAGCATTTACTCCGACAGACATTTCCAGAAAGTGCAATTTCTTCAAGTGTAATCTTCTCCGCATAGTGCTCATGAATAAAACTAATCATCGCTCTCTGTGCGTGAAGGTCTGGATCTAGCCTAGTCTTAGCCACCATGCGAATCCTATCATCTGCATTAAATAACCGAGCAAATATAATATGTAAATATCCAATAATCTCTAACTCTTGAGAAACCTTATCCTCCTCATGAATATCTACCATTCGCTCAATTAAGGAATTGATTTGCTTTGTGTGTGTATCTCCCGCCATCAAATAAAAGTACTTGATTTGATCACTTGAGAGAACAGGATCAATGACCTCATCGACAATCTTCTTATTTCTTGTCAATAACTCTGGATGAAACAAGATTCGATTGTAGGTACAGTCGTCCTTTGTATCATTAAAACAATAATGCATTTGCAAAGCTGTAATAATCAGACAATCCCCCTCATGTAAGAATACTCTCTCATTGTCAATCATACAACACATATTTCCATGAATAATTTGTAAAAGTTCAATATCCTCATGCCAATGTGGCATTGTCTGGGAATTTAATCGATACGACAACTTCTCATGACGAATATAGAGTGGAATATCCTTTGTATTATAGTGAATACTCTTGGAATCTCCCTGTAATGTGCTAGTGTTTATCATTATCTTCCCCCTATAAATACGATTTTTTTATATTTTAAAACTTTATTGCTATATTTATCTTAGATTATATACTATTATATTAATTGTTTCAAGGAAAATTCAATATGTAAAGCTTATAAAGAAAAAGTAGGAGGAAATTTTTATGGCAAAGTATAAATGTAAAGTTTGCGGTTACATCCATGAGGGTGACTCAGCTCCAGAAGTTTGCCCTCTTTGCAAGAAGACCAATTGTTTTGAAGAAGTAAAGGAAGATGGTGCTCCAAAAAATAAGTACGCAGGTACAAAGACAGAGAAGAACCTTCAGGCTGCATTTGCTGGCGAGTCACAGGCAACCAATAAGTATACTTACTTTGCATCTGTTGCAAAGAAGAATGGTTACGAGCAGATTGCTGAGATCTTTTTACACACTGCCGCAAACGAGAGAGAGCACGCAAAGTTGTGGTTCAAGGCACTCAATGGCGTGAGCAACAACACGGCAGATAACTTAAAAGCTGCTGCTGAAGGCGAGAACTTCGAGTGGACCGATATGTATGTTCAGATGGAAAAGGACGCAAGAGAAGAGGGATTTGATGAGCTCGCAGATCAATTCGCAGGCGTTGCAGCTATCGAGAAGATGCACGAGGAAAGATACAGAAAGCTCTTACAAAACATTCAGGATCTTGAAGTATTTAAGAAGGCCGGCGTTACTATCTGGGAGTGCCGCAATTGTGGTCACATCGTAGTTGGTACAGAGGCTCCAGAGGTTTGCCCTGTTTGCCATCATCCACAGGCATTCTTTGAGGTAAGAGCTGAGAATTACTAATCTCAAGACAAACAAAGACTTTACAAGTCACACATGATTTAAACCAATAAATTGCTCAAAATAGGCGGAGGAAATATCCTCCGCCTAAAACTTTTCTAGTCCTTCTATCCCAAATATTTAACTAATTATAGCGAATAATATTCACCTTGCCCTTTTCATACTCAGCAAGGAAGACATCTCCCACATCATTACATCCTTGCTCCCTTAATTTCTCAAGGAGCCACTTCTCATCCTTATCTAATGATTCCAATGTCGGAATGCGAATAACGCCATCGGTAATTAATGGATACTTTGGATTTTCTTCGCCATACAAAACAATAATCAATTGACCATTCTGCTCAAGATCAGCTCTCTTGACTTTACTAATGGTATAAACTCCTTGACTTCTCAACTTAAAGGAAATATCATGTCCACTATATCCCGCTTTTCGGCAAGCCTCGACATCAAGTTTTCCATTTTTAATCAAAGTCACGGCCTCTCCGTCGAGATACTTCTTCACGGTATTATTATTTGTCTTTAGCCACTTTAAACCGATAACCAACAAAAACCATATCAATAAAATAATAAAAAATTGCAATATCGTAATCGCTGGATTATAGATAACACCGCCAATTATTCCACCGAGCACATAATTTTGTATTTGATCAGCCGCAGAAGTCGGTGCAAGATTGCCCTTTCCCGAAATATTGATTACCAAAATTAAAGAAAGCATTCCCAATGCCAACTTAATTAAAATCTGAATATACGATAAATTCACCATTACTTTGCCTCCACTAATTCTACATCTGGTTGATATAAGTCAAGCTTTTCAAAGAGATACTTATCTCCCGATCCTTTAATCACTCGATAAAAATGATCGTCAACCTTAATAATTGCCCCATCAACGGAAGTTTCTGTATTGATATAAATATGGCTTTTGTCTGTTCCCAACTGCTCAGCTGCATTTTCTACAAAATGAATTGCCGCCTGCTTCTGGTCAAGCACAACCACCGAGGAGCGATAGTCCCCGAAGGTTGTTCCCACAATCAATAAAATAACAATAATTCCAAGGATGATTAACTCCCGATACTTTGTCTCATAGCGATCCTTGTTATGACGCACAATAGCCACAATTACGCCAATCAAAACAATCGCCGCAACTACAGCCTTTAGCCAACTAAAGGCGTGTACCTGACCAACCAAATACTCATACGAATAAAACTTCATTTTCTTTCACCTTTTTACCATTTCCCCTTGCCTATCTTAACCATTTAAGATCTGCATAAACTCATCTCCTGTAATGGTTTCCTTTTCATACAAAAATCTTGCAATTTCTTCTAGCTTCTCTCGATTTTCTAAAAGAATAGATGCTGCCTTTTCATGCTGTTTTTTTACAAGTTCAACGACCTGCTCATCAATCTTCGCTGCCGTTGACTCTGCGGCTGCGAGAGAGGTATCCCCACCAAGGTATTTATTGCTCACTGTCTCCAAGGCCACCATATCAAAGTCTTTGCTCATACCATAGCGAGTAATCATCGCCCTTGCCAGCTTTGTTGCCTGCTCAATGTCATTGGACGCTCCGGTGGAGGAATCACCAAAGACCACTTCCTCCGCAGCCCTTCCGCCTGTCAGTGTCGCAATGCGATTTTCAAGCTCCTTCTTTGTCATCAAATAGTGATTGCCCTCTTCCACCTGCAAAGTATAACCCAGTGCACCTGAAGTTCTTGGAATAATTGTAATCTTTTGTACTGGTGCCGTATTACTTTGTTTTGCGGCCACAAGGGCGTGCCCCACTTCATGGTAGCTCACTCTCCACTTCTCGCTGTCGGTCAAAATGGAATTCTTCTTTTGATATCCTGCAATGACAACTTCAATACTCTCCTCTAGATCGGTCTGTGTAGCAAACTTTCGACCATCGCGAACGGCTCGAAGTGCCGCCTCATTGACGATGTTGGCAAGCTCTGCTCCCGAAGCACCGGAGGCCATTCTTGCAATCACCTTAAAGTCCACATCTGAACCCACCTTGACCTTCTTTGCATGTACCTTTAAAATCTCTTCCCTTCCCTGCAAATCTGGCAACTCCACGGGAACTCTTCGATCAAATCTTCCCGGGCGAGTCAATGCTGGATCAAGAGATTCAGGGCGGTTTGTTGCTGCCAAAATCATAACTCCAGAATTTCCTTCAAAGCCATCCATCTCCGTCAACAATTGGTTGAGTGTCTGCTCCCTCTCATCATTGCCACCAATCTGACCATCTCTTTTCTTTCCAATGGCGTCAATTTCATCAATGAATACAATACAAGGAGCCTTTTCCTTTGCCTGACGAAATAAATCTCTAACTTTCGATGCACCCATTCCAACAAACATCTCCACAAACTCTGAACCTGACATCGAAAAGAAGGGCACATTCGCCTCACCCGCTACTGCCTTTGCCAGCATCGTTTTACCTGTTCCCGGTGGTCCCACAAGCAAAATTCCCTTTGGCATTGATGCACCAATCTCTTTATATTTTGTCGGATTGTGCAGGTAATCCACAATCTCGGTGAGATTTTCCTTTGCCTCATCCTCACCAGCGACATCACTAAACTTAATGCCCTCCGATGACTTTACATAAATTTTTGCATTGGATTTTCCCATTCCGCCAAAACCGCCCAGTCCGCCAAAACCACCAAAACCGCCAAAGCTCATGGAATCCTCGTTGGACTTATTGTTGATTCTTTTGTTCAATCTGCTCCACAACCAGTAAAAGATCATCATAGGGACTAACCATGTCCAAAAGAAATTTAGAAGCGGTGATTCCTTTCGAATAATCTCACTGGAAAATTGGACTCCTGCCGCGTGAAGCCTTTCTGTAAGCTTATCATCCGCCACAATTCCTGTCTTATACAATTGTTTCCCATCTTTGTCTTGAAATACAATCTGATTGCTTTGAATATCCACTTTGCCAATCTGGTGATTGTCCGTCATGGTCATAAATGTTCCATAGTCGACCAGTTTCACCTGTCTCTCCTTTAAAAAAGGAATGGCAAGGAAATTAAAGACCATCACAATCACTAAGGCAATGATATAGTAGTACGCAAACATCTTGCGTGGATCTCTTGGCTTTTTCTCCACATCTTATCCTCCATTATTTATCGATACATTAGCACTCTATCACAATGAGTGCTAGTTGTCAATGGAGTTTAGATTTATTTTATATCTCTTTCACAATTTTATCTCTGCCAGTGCGTTATCACATT
Organism: Lachnospiraceae bacterium oral taxon 096; assembly: GCA_018141845.1. NCBI lineage: Bacteria > Bacillati > Bacillota > Clostridia > Lachnospirales > Lachnospiraceae > Lachnospiraceae bacterium oral taxon 096. The sequence continues at coordinate 404,574 of CP073340.1, forward strand.
ATCTATTTGTTACGACGATTACTGATGATATTTTCATTCCTACAACAAGTTTGCCAAAGATCGCATCACTAAATCAATATCTTGATTTTCCAACTCGTGAATAATATGTAAATAAGTCTTTTGCGTTGTATTCATGCTGGCATGTCCCAATCGCCTCGCCACACTTCCAATGGAGACACCTGCAAACAACAAAATAGAGGCATGGGTATGTCTCAGCCCATGAATGGAAATCTCTGGTATACCAAGCTTTTTGCAGTATCTTTCCAAGATGGTATTGACGGTAGCATTATAGATCGGAATATAGCTACCGTCCTTTTTTGCCGGAATAAAAAATGGTTTATCCCTTGGCCTATCCTTCAAGAGTCCAGAAAATTGCATCACGGTCTGCCAATCAATTTGGATTTTTCGCATAGAAGACTTATTTTTCGTCGGCATAAATCCTCTATTAGACTTATAGTCCCAAGTCTTTGAAATCTCCACTGTCTGATGGGCAAAGTCAAAATCACTTGGTGTCAGTGCCAGTGCCTCTGAAAAACGCATTCCTGTTTTGGCCACCAACAAAATAAAATAATCCCAGTTCACCTTGTCGCCAAGCTTTAAACTCTCCAACAATTTGTGCAACTCAAATTGATTTAAGAATTTTTTCTTCTTCTTTCTCGGCTCTTTCCCCTTGATAATCACCTTTCTTGTCGGATCTCTCTCAATGAGGCCATCATCCAATGCGTCCAAAATTGCTCCCTTCACCTGATGGTGAAAGTCCATTGTCGTCTGACGCTCGTGAAACTTTGCATAGTCATTGATCAGTTGCTGATAGACGATCCTTGTCATCTCACAAACCTTTACATCTGGAATAAGGCGAGCAATCCACTGCTGTGTCATTCGATACTTTTCCATTGTAATCTCACGAATTGCTCCCTCTTTATAAATCTTTATCCACTGTGCATAGTAGTTCAAAAATAAATCGGTCTTCTTATCCATACTCCTCCATCCCACACACTGACAGAGCAATTTCTTTATTTTTCTTCCTCCTCGCCAAATGGAATGGGATGATCGTACATAATAAATTCCTTTAATACTTTTTTTGCATAACGAATTGCCTGCAAGTTCGTACCTTCCCTATGGTGTACTCGCTGATAATATTTTCTTGCCAGTTTATCATCAATACTGTTTTCCAATGCAACTGCTCGTCCCCCTTCTTTATAATATTTTGGCTTATTCATTACCAAATCTCTAAGTTTTTCTTCATCCACACCCAACTTCTCTACCGGATCTCGAATTTCTCTATTTTTCCTACTTTCGCCGTAGCTCGCAATATAATCTCGAAAAGTCTTTCCTTCTTCAACTTCTAACCTTCCTGTCTCAATATCGCGAATAATTTCTCTAGCTAAGTTTTGATCATCCTCCGACAAGGTAGATAAATTCTTCTCTAGCTCCTTGAGAAGCTCTTCCTCCCTTTCCTTGATTGGATTTTTTCCATTTCGATAATCCGTCCAGATTTTAAATTTCCTATCCAGATACTCAGCCGTAATTTTTTCGTTCTGAATGGCTGATAAATTCACACCAATATCATAAGCAAAGGCTCCCGCACGATTTCTTTCTTTTCCCCGCTTTGCCATCTCATTGCAACGCATCAACAGTGTCAGATACTCTTTCTCTGTCACCTTAACCTCAATGCCATCTTTTCCAATCTCATCAGAAACAACGACTTTATTCCAATCAAAACCTTGCAATCTTGCCGAAGTATAACTTTCTTGAAACTTTCTTGTCAATTGAGCAATCCTTGCCTGTGTGCTCTCATCCTCTGGAAGTCTTGACATATCCAAAATTCCATTTGCCACAAAGATGTCCTGAATTTGCTCAAAAATCTGATTCATATTCTCTACATTGGACGGTAGTTTATTGGCAAAAATGCCATCTTCCCTCTTCCTAGCAAACAATGCAAACGCATCATCCATATTTTTCTTCATTGTATGCGGACTTCGATAGTAGCGAATAATACCAAAGGGCTTTTCATTTCGATTATAAATTCGATTTGTTCTCGAAAATGCCTGAATAAGATTTTGATAATCTAATAGCTTATCCAAATAGAGCGTATTGACAAACTTGGAATCAAATCCTGTGAGTAACTGATCGACAACAATCAATAAATCTAATTGCTTTTCTTTTTCTACTTGAGAATAATTTTCCTTGTGGGCCAGTCGTCTGGTCACATCCTTTTTAAACTCTGGCCATCTTGCAATATCAAAGTCTGGGCCAAATTGGTGTTGATAACCTTCCAAAATCTCAACAAGACCTCTTTCCTTATCCATGGACTGCTCGCCCTTTGTATCATCAAGATTCTTATCAAAAAGACTCGTCACTTTAAGCTCTGGCCATTGTCTTCGAAATCGCCTATAGTAGTCAATGGCTGCAGGAATACTGCTGGTTGCAAAAATAGCATGAAATTTTCCACCAAAGCTCAATCTATCCCAATGATCTTTGATGTCCTTGATTACCCCATCTCTATAGTTATCGCTGTCATACTGCCCTTTGGGAAGCTTAGCTTCAATATCCACCTCTGACATATTTTGATACTTTTGATAGACTTCTAGTTTTTTTGGATTAGTGCGAATCTCATTCATGTCTTTAGCCTTGCACTCATCCTTTGTCAATTCCTCTTTTAAGTCCTCATCTGCATAAATTTTTACCATTGTCGGATCAAATCCCAACACATTTTCATCTCGAATGCCATCTGCAATCGTATAGGTATGAAGATTATCTCCAAAAATATCTGCTGTCGAAAGGGAACTCTTTGCATTCTCATCAAATATTGGTGTTCCCGTAAACCCAAAGAGTAATGCCCTAGGAAATGCTTTGCGAATATTGGCAAACATATCTCCATTTGTCGTCCGATGACATTCATCAAAAATAAAAACCAATCTCTTTTTTCGAATTTCCTCTAATTCCTTTTCTCTTCGTAAGCTCACTGCTTCCTCGCTCACTCTATCCATTTTTTGAATTGAGCTCACAATCAACAAGTCCTTTGGATGATTTCCCTTCATCTTCGACAATAAAACTCCTGAGTTTCCTGTCTCTTGCACAATATCTTCATCTGCAAATGCCGTGTACTCTCGAAATGACTGTGTGCCCAACTCAATGCGGTCCATCAAAAAAATAACTTTATCTGCCAATTTATCTCTCGCAATTAACTCTGCTGCCTTAAATGAAGTCATGGTCTTTCCTGAACCAGTGGTATGCCATACATATCCCCCCTGTCCATCCTTGCTATCCCAATCATGCTCTCTTGTCTTTTCATAAATTTTGTGCACTGCATAATATTGATAGCTTCGCATAACCTTTAACACACAATCATTGTCATCTGCAATCGTATACCAACCAATCAACTCATGAGCCATAGGAATACTCAATAAATGTTTTACCACTTCTTGCCAATCCCTAATTTGATTATTTTCTATATCCGCCCAATGAAAACAAAAATCTGGATTGACTGCCTTTCCTGAACTAGGATTTGCAAAATAAATCGCGTCTTCTGGAGTCATGGCCACAAAGATTTGCACCAGTGAAAAAATACCTTCAAATATATTTTCCTCACAATACTTTGAAATCTGTCCCCTTGCCTCTTCAACATTCCCACCCGATCGCTTTAATTCAATGTGAATTACTGGCATTCCATTGATTAACAGCATCAAATCCCCACGCCGATCCTGTAATTTTGAATGTTTTCGACTAAACTTTGGCTGTTGAACAACTTGATATCTACTCTCCCCAGCTCTTACCTTTTTGGGATCATAAATATTCAAACTAATTTCTTTTCCAAAATTCTCTCTATCTTCTTCATTTGTCCTCTTAATGGTTACACTCTTGCCCTTAATGATTCCATTAATAGCATATGGTGTGGCTATCTTAATCTGATCAATAATTTGTTGCATCTCATCTTTATTAAGCTTCACACCATTGAGCCTTGACCTCTCACTATTATTCTTATACAGAATGTCCGCCCAATTTTGAATTAAATCTTCCTCTGTTGGATACTTAATGACATTCTTCTCACGACTTCCCGTCTCATTGCCATTGCTCCAACCATATTTTAGCAATAAGTCAATCACGGCCTCCTCAAAATCTGCTTCTTTTTCAAACTTCACACCCATGCCCTCCTGACAGCAATAATTTCTAACCATTTTATAATTATAATCTACTCCATAGAATAAAGAAAAGCAACAAAGGCATATAATTTCAATTATCTGTATTATTGTATTCAACATTACAATGCTAAAATGCTTACGCTGATGAAGGGATATGAGGTGGTCGAGATTGGTAAAATAGTTGCCTATCGACACCTGTTCTTGTTTTTTAGGTAAAAGCATATTAATTTCCATAAGTGTTTCTGCATTCAACTTGGCACGACCCCCGCCAACCAGTAATGCTTCAATATCTGCTTGACTGATAGCAAATGCGAGAAACTTGTTGTCTGCAATTTCATTCTTGCTTTGCAGCACATGGGCGTGGTTGTTCACCCAAATACGCCCTTTTACACACTTTACGGGATAGTTTTTGAGGTCATTCGCCCCGTCCTCAGCAACAAGAACAAACTCGCCTTCGTGAGTATAACCGTCAACATAATCTTGTATTCCGTTTGCTCCATAATAAGGAGTCGAGCCAGAAATACGAAGATTTGCAGCCACAGGAATGCGAAGATTATCATATCTATCTGCGACTTCTCGAACCTTATGTTGTTCCCAAGCGTTATTAAATACTCCCCTATATTATCTGCAATGCTACCTATAATATTTTTGATAAAATATTCAAAGATTAACTTACTTTTATGCTCTTATTAGCTGTAGTGAACTACCCATCACCTAAAGGTAATGGGCTTCTAAGAGCCTAACAGCTCTATTTAAGAAGTTTGATATTTAAGTTTCCACCTAAGTAATTAGGCAATCCTTATTCTTATCGGCGTGTCCACTTCGCCTCTACTGTATAGGATATTCATATCCACAACACTACTTTTACGCATGATATTTAATGCTCCGTTAACATCTGCATTGATTGTTTTACCACTTGCCGTTTTGTATAGACCACGATGTAATCTTCTGCCACTAAACGGATACTCTTTTGGATTATCGGCATTGTAAACAGGGAGATCGTCTCTATCCCAAAAAGATGATTTCGATGTATAGGATTCTTCCTGTTTTACAAAAACAATGTCATTTAGTTTGCAAAGATATTCCAATTTGTTACGCAACTGTCCATAAGGGATATTTACAAAATTTTGATTGTTTTGCTTTCCAATATGACTGTTATGTTGAAAAGTCTCATTGTAACCAACAACAAGCGTACCTATATTATTGATGATACAATAATCTATCACCCTACGAACAGTTTTATTCATATAGTCGTTCACCTTATTGTTGCGATTACGAGCAACTGCTTTTTGTCTATTTGTAGGCTTTCTACTAAAATGCTGTTTATCTTTTATCGATTGCAAACGGGCATTTTCTTTATTGAACCACTGATTGATCGATTTCAGTCTTTTCCCGTCAATAATGAACGATTGACCACTATTTGATACAGCTGTTACAAGATTGTTGATACCTAGGTCAAGTGCAAGTGCGTTGTTCGTGTTTAGATTTCTTTGAATACATTCAGCTTCATATATATACTGGATTTCAAAGAACCTTGCATTCGCTTTCGGTATAATGCGTATCTCTTTTATCGTCTTATCAAGAAGTATGGGTGGTATCGTAATTTCAACAGACTTATGCGTTTTCTTAAAACTATTGGAAAACGGAAGTATCAGCTGATTACCCTTAAGTCTTACAAAACCAATGATCAGTGTTGTGTATCCATCTTTTGGAAGATAATGTGGCAGTTTACAATCCGTAAAAGCATATTTTCCCTGCTTGACAAGTTTAAGCAGACCAAAAAATGATTTAAACGAGCCATCAACCTCTTTCAGTATCTGCTGTGCCATATTGGAATTTAAGGCCTTATAATTAGGGCTATTCTTTAAAAGAGTGTAATTCTTCTCATACTTGAGAAATTCACCTTCTGTAAAATAATGCTGACGCACATTATAGATTGCCTCATTAGCAAGATTCTTAGCCGTATGACAAAGTTCCCTGATTGTGATGTAATCTTCCTTGGACAGATGTTTCACTTGTTGTTTTACAGTAAGATACATACGATTTTCTCCTTTCATAGACTCGGAAATAGGATTTCCTATATATGTATTATAGCATATATTTTAAATGATAGTATTTAAGTAAAATATATATGTTGTAAACCTAACGCCATTCATCCCATGGTCTAAAGACCATGGGATGAATGGCTGTTATATTATAAACATCTTTTCGAGCATAGATTTCTTGATATTTTTCAGTTTTTCCAGCTTACGCTGATGAAGGGATATGAGGTGGTCGAGATTGGTAAAATAGTTGCCTATCGACACCTGTTCTTGTTTTTTAGGTAAAAGCATATTAATTTCCATAAGTGTTTCTGCATTCAACTTGGCACGACCCCCGCCAACCAGTAATGCTTCAATATCTGCTTGACTGATAGCAAATGCGAGAAACTTGTTGTCTGCAATTTCATTCTTGCTTTGCAGCACATGGGCGTGGTTGTTCACCCAAATACGCCCTTTTACACACTTTACGGGATAGTTTTTGAGGTCATTCGCCCCGTCCTCAGCAACAAGAACAAACTCGCCTTCGTGAGTATAACCGTCAACATAATCTTGTATTCCGTTTGCTCCATAATAAGGAGTCGAGCCAGAAATACGAAGATTTGCAGCCACAGGAATGCGAAGATTATCATATCTATCTGCGACTTCTCGAACCTTATGTTGTTCCCAAGCGTCAGTAAAATCACTAAATCTAAGTTCTGGAACTTTTGCATCATTTTTTGGAAACATTTTTTCCAGCATTGATTTTTTTACTTTTTTCAGCATTTCTAACTTACGCTGATGAAGGGATATGAGGTGGTCAAGCTTATTAAAAAATTTTCCTATTATCTCTTGCTCTTGATATGAAGTTACCACCAAATCCATATTTAAAAATACATCTTCATGTACTCGCTTTGCTTTTCTACTACCATTAGCAGTCATCCCATTTCTAAGATAAAAATCTTTTTGAGTAACTCTTTCCAATAAAAATTTTCCATCTATATTATGAAGATCAAATGCAGGAGAATCTAATGTAGACTCATAATTATCAAGATCGTCAGGAACTATTCCAAATGCTGCATGAAGAAAATCTAATTTCCCATACATAAACTGACCAGCATATCTCACATAATATCTAGTATTCTCACTTCCACTCAGTTTATCTGTCTTTTCTATGATACCCTTACCCCATAATTTTACAGTCAACTTCTTCGCATTTAATCCTGTATGTCCTGGAACTTTGCTTATAGAAAGAAACTCCCCTACCCGTCGTTGTTCCCAAGCGTTATCAAAACCTCTAAATCTCAATGCAGGTACTTTCTTTTCTTCCACTAGTGCTCCCTCCCGCTCAAAAGTTTTTGAAGTTCCCGAATTCCTGCAAGGTCGGTCTCTGAACCTGTCAATTCGCCCAGCATTTTTGAAAGCTCGTCTTGAGTATCTTGAATTTCCTTTTCCAAGTCCTCAAATGTGTCGGCATACTTATTTACTAATGCCTCAATGCCCTTTTTAAATTCATCGACAACCTTTATTGAGATAGCAATAATCTCATCATAAATTGGCACAATCCATTTCTGTTGCAAAAGTTCAACAACCTCTGTATCACTCAAATTTTCAATCCGATCTCTCGTCTCCAAGTGAAGTGCATCATCTCCTGCCTTAATTTCTGACTTTAGCTTCTTTTCCTCTTTTGTCAGTGCATCCACTTCCTCTAGTTTTTCCACAAGGCTCTTGCTCTCCTCGCTGTCCTCAGACTTGAGTGCCTTTATCATTGCTGGAATGGTTTTGATGACAAAAGCTGTATTATCTTCATTGAGTGTCTCTGAAATACTTTCCTTGTCGTCCTCTGAAAGTTCCTCAAAAATTTCCTCTATGCGAGATGGAATTTCTGTAAGGCGGTTTTTCTTCTCCTCTACTTCTGCCAGTTTGTCCTTGAGAAGTACTCTTTGTACGAGGTCAAATGGCAAAATATGTCCCTTCCATCCATCCTGTTGCTCCTCTTCTCGATTGTTCTTCTTTCTGAGTACCATGTTGGGATCGACCATACGAACAGCATTGATTCCCTCTTTTTGAATGTTTTCTAAATCACCTGCAATGCCACCATATGCCTTTTTAAAAATTTCATAGACTTCATACTTATCAACCAATGGAATATCGCCAAGACGCTCAAAAATATCTTTGACAATATCCTCCTCTGTTGCCTGAATTCTTACACTTTCTGCATGGTCAATAAGATTCTTGGAAAGCTTTTCTGTAAAGTCAGCAAATTTTTCTCTGTAATTTTCCTGAAACTTTTGTACTCCTTGATTTTCTCTCAATATCTTTGGCAACTGATCTGTTTCCACGACCAAGTTGGCATAATTTCCATCACTGTGAAATAGCTCTTCTTTGAGATGATCAAAAACGGCAAAGTACTTTGCAAATTTTTTCAACTCACTCTCTGGAATTCCGCCAAACATTGAAGCATAGATATCCCAGCTCTCGGCATCTTCTGAGGAATCCACATATCTTGGAATATTGAGATTGTAATCATTCTTTCTAATTTCTTCGATGCCAACTAGGCGAGAATATTTTTCAATATCTGCTCTTGCACGAACGGTATCAACAATTTTTCGGATGTCACAGGCACGGAGCTTATTGCTCTTTCCCTCCTTGATAAATCCTTTGGACGCATCAATAAAGAGAATAGCTCTAGAAGTCTTATTTTTCTTTAATACAATGACAATGGTCGGAATTCCTGTTCCAAAGAAAATATTTGCAGGCAATCCGATAATGGTGTCAATGTTATTTTTTTCAATTAAGTTGGTTCGAATCCGTCCTTCCTCTCCCCCTCTAAATAATACGCCATGGGGAAGAACAATAGTCATAATGCCCTCTGGTTCTAGGTGATAGAGATCATGCAGCAAAAAGGCATAATCTGCCTTGGCTTTTGGTGCATAGCCATACTCGCTGTATCTAGGATCTCCATCATGTTTGCTCGGATCCCAGCTCTGTGAATAGGGTGGATTGCTGACAACTGCAGAGACGGCCTTTCTCTGATAAGTGCCCACAGGGTCAACTTCATCAAAAATTGGCCAGTCATTATCCAATGTATCTCCATTTCTCACTGTGATGTTGTCCTTATTGATATCTCTCATAACCAAATTCATTCGAGTCAAATTATAGGTATTGGTGTTTAATTCCTGTGCATAGTAGTGAATCGCATTTTTATCATTCTCATACTTTTGCCAAGCTTCACCAATATTTAATAACAAAGATCCTGAACCTGAAGTCGGATCATAGACATTGATCTCCTTGCATCCCTTTAAATGATCAGCTACAATTTCTGCCATTAGAGCTGACACTTCATGTGGTGTGTAAAATTCCCCTGCCTTTTTTCCTGCATTAGAAGCAAACTTTTCAATCAAATACTCATAGACATAACCCAGAACATCATAGCCCTGTTTTCCATCCGTTGGAATGTCCTTAATCAAGTGAACGAGCTCCCTCACCGCTCTATTTTGTGCCTGTGTATTTTCTCCAAGCTTACTCAGTCCTGTTTCCAAAGTATTAAAGATTCCGCCAAATACCGCCCTTGCTTTCTCCCCTTCAATGCTATCAGAAAATTTACTAAGAGCTAAACGCACATCATCAACTCCAAAATCAAGCCCCTTGTCTAACCAAGTCTGAAAGAGATTTTCATAGGTAATCACATATCCTAAATCATCACAAATCTCACTGTGAATTTCCTCATTTTGTAGCTCTTCCATTGCTTCTTCCCTGTTCTGGCAACCATTTTCTATAAGCCAGTTGATTTCCTTATCAGAGATAAACTTATAGAAGATAAATCCCAAGATATAATCCTTATACTCATACGCCTCAATCTTTGAGCGCATACGATTTGCCGATTCCCAAATTTTTGCTGCTAATTGCTGTTTATTCATCTTCCTTTCTCCCTCACTTACCTCTGTCTCTTATGCCATCTATCTATGGATTTATTCTTCCAATTCCACTGTCCAATTGCTTGCCTGTAGAGCATTGTCGAGCAGGCGAACTTCCTTTGCAATATCGTCTGCTTGCTTTTGAATCTTTGCCACATCCACTGTCGATAAAATCTTAATTTCTGTTCTCGTTGCACGATGTGTATTTTGACTTGCTTCTTCTATGATATTTCTTAGAACTCTTTGTTTGAGAATCAATGCATCTTTTCTGGCGATGCAAGCGGTCATTGTCTTTCCATCGACCAATGTCTTACTATTGGTGATATTGATTCTCTCCATCAAATACTCTAGTCTTCCAACACTATACTCTAATTCTTGCAATAATTCCTCAGGATTTTCGAGTGGCTTTTCCCCCTCTTGTACAAGACAATTGTTGCAAAGTCTTGAGTCCAGTTGCTCAATTTTTCTGTTCAGATCTGCTCTCTCCTGTAATGCCTCTGCTAATTTCATTTTCTTTTCCTCCTGTGAACTACCCATCACCTAAAGGTAATGGGCTTCTAAGAGCCTAACAGCTCTATTTAAGAAGTTTGATATTTAAGTTTCCACCTAAGTAATTAGGCAATCCTTATTCTTATCGGCGTGTCCACTTCGCCTCTACTGTATAGGATATTCATATCCACAACACTACTTTTACGCATGATATTTAATGCTCCGTTAACATCTGCATTGATTGTTTTACCACTTGCCATTTTGTATAGACCACGATGTAATCTTCTGCCACTAAACGGATACTCTTTTGGATTATCGGCATTGTAAACAGGGAGATCGTCTCTATCCCAAAAAGATGATTTCGATGTATAGGATTCTTCCTGTTTTACAAAAACAATGTCATTTAGTTTGCAAAGATATTCCAATTTGTTACGCAACTGTCCATAAGGGATATTTACAAAATTTTGATTGTTTTGCTTTCCAATATGACTGTTATGTTGAAAAGTCTCATTGTAACCAACAACAAGCGTACCTATATTATTGATGATACAATAATCTATCACCCTACGAACAGTTTTATTCATATAGTCGTTCACCTTATTGTTGCGATTACAAGCAACTGCTTTTTGTCTATTTGTAGGCTTTCTACTAAAATGCTGTTTATCTTTTATCGATTGCAAACGGGCATTTTCTTTATTGAACCACTGATTGATCGATTTCAGTCTTTTCCCGTCAATAATGAACGATTGACCACTATTTGATACGGCTGTGACGAGATTGTTGATACCTAGGTCAAGTGCAAGTGCGTTGTTTGTGTTTAGATTTCTTTGAATACATTCAGCTTCATATATATACTGGATTTCAAAGAACCTTGCATTCGCTTTCGGTATAATGCATATCTCTTTTATCGTCTTATCAAGAAGTATGGGTGGTATCGTAATTTCAACAGACTTATGCGTTTTCTTAAAACTATTGGAAAACGGAAGTGTCAGCTGATTACCCTTCAGTCTTACAAAACCAATGATCAGTGTTGTGTATCCATCTTTTGGAAGATAATGTGGCAGTTTACAATCCATAAAAGTATATTTTCCCTGCTTGACAAGTTTAAGCAGACCAAAAAATGACTGAAACGAACCATCAACCTCTTTCAGTATCTGCTGTGCCATATTGGAATTTAAGGCCTTATAATTAGGACTATTCTTTAAAAGAGTGTAATTCTTCTCATACTTGAGAAATTCACCTTCTGTAAAATAATGCTGACGCACATTATAGATTGCCTCATTAGCAAGATTCTTAGCCGTATGACAAAGTTCCCTGATTGTGATGTAATCTTCCTTGGACAGATGTTTCACTTGTTGTTTTACAGTAAGATACATACGATTTTCTCCTTTCATAGACTCGGAAATAGGATTTCCTATATATGTATTATAGCATACATTTTAAATGATAGTATTTAAGTAAAATATATATGTTGTAAACCTAACGCCATTCATCCCACGGTCTAAAGACCATGGGTTTTCTGGCTGTTATATTATAAAAAATTTTCCCACAGTCCACCACTTGGTTTTTTAAAAAACTCCACATATTGGTCGCCCTTTTTACTCGGCAAATAAAATCCCAAATACACCGATGCCAATGCAATATTTCTTGCATAGATTTTACTGTTTGTATTATATTTTCGATCGCCAACAAGGGGATGACCTTCCCCTGCCATTTGCACTCGAATTTGGTGGTGGCGACCTGTATGTAAGGTGATTTCTACCAGACTGACGATTTCGCCATCCATCTCCTTTGTCTTTAACACTTGATACTCAAGCTCTGCCTTTTTTGCTCCCTTTTCATCTGGACTTGCAATCCTTGAAAGATTTAACTTTTCATCTTTGACCAAGTAGTCCACCATTTTCCTTGATTTTGAAAAGTTATCCACAGAAAAATCAAATTGTCCACAGACCAGTGCATAATACTTTTTTTGAATCTTTCTTTCACTGACTTGTTGGCTTAAATTGGCGGCGGCTTCCTTGGTCTTTGCAAACACCATAATGCCACCGACTGGAGTGTCAAGTCGATGGACAACACCGACATAGGTTTTTTCCTTTTTTGTCACAAGATAATTCTTTATTAAGCTTACCATATCTTGTGCCAGTGTGCCAGAGGACTGTGCAGCAACTCCAACCGGTTTTACGACAACAAGAACTTGACCGTCCTCATAGAGCACTTCCACATTTTCTATTTTTCTTTCCATTTGGCCCATATTAACTTCTCTTTCTCTTTTCTTGTATATTGTTTGATGGCATATTCTCTTTTCATGGCATCCTGCTTTGACGCTAACTCCTCCACATAGACAAGTCGAACTGGTCGGCGAATTTTTGTGTACTTTGCCCCTTTTCCTGCATTATGGGTATCTAGACGCTTTCTTACATTGGTTGTCCAACCTGTGTAGAGGGTGTTGTCACTGCAACAGACCATATAGACATAATAGCCATTGTCCTCAGGTACAGAAAATGCCTGAAGCACAGGAAATATTTCTGCATTTGCTTTTGCATTTATCTCTGCACTCAGGCACTGTAATTTACTCATTTGACTCATTCTTCTCTTTTTTTTGTTGAGCATTTGGAGCATTCTTTTCTAGTTCCTCCACTCTCTTTGCTAAGAGGTCAATCTCTAGCTGCATCTGTGTAAAATCAATATTGATTTCCTTTGGCACAGCAACACCGGCCACTCGCACAGGTCTGGCCGGAATGCCCGCTGCGGTCACATCACTTTCAATTCCCTTTAAAAGGACAGCATTGGAAGCAATCTTACAATTGTCACCAACTTCAAATGCACCCAAAATCTTGGCTCCACAACCAACGGTCACATTCTTTCCAAGGGTTGGATGACGCTTTCCCTTATTTGTTCCCACACCGCCAAGGGTAACACCTTGATAAATCGTGCAATTGTCTCCGACAACTGCTGTTTCTCCAATGACAACCCCAGCACCATGATCAATCAAAATGCCATGGCCAAGTTGTGCCCCCGGATGAATTTCGATAAGTGTCCATTTTCTTGCAATTTGTGAGATCAATCTTGCAATAAAATATCTTTTCTTTTTGTAGAAAAAATGGGCAAAGCGATGAAATATCAATGCATGCACGCCCTGATAGAGAAGCAACACTTCGAGAGAATTTCTTGCCGCTGGGTCTCTCTCCTTTACAGCCTGTACATCTAACCAAATATCATGAAAAATCATTTTTCACCTCACACAATTTCTAGCATTTTTATTGCATAATCAATGCCATCATCTGAGGCATTTTTTGTCACAAATGTGGCATGTGGCTCAAGAATTGGGTCATGCTCCCCCATTAAAATGCGATTTTTTGCCACACTGGTAAACATCGAAAGATCATTGCCACTATCTCCAAAGACATAGGCATTTTCTGGTGCAATCTGATAACGCTCAAGCATCATATCAATGGCACTTCCCTTGGATACATTCTCAGGAACACATTCATACATTCCCTGACCACGATCAATAATGGTAAAATCAGAAATTGTTTGAAAAAATCCCTGTTTATCCTCCATTGGATTTTTTGGATCTGTCCATATCACAAACTTATCAAAGTCAAAGTCTTCTCTCGCATAGGCATTATCAAAGGTCGGCCACATTGTCTGAAAAGCTTCAAATGCGTTCTCTAAAACTTGACCATGGCGAAATGGTCTTGCTGGAAAATAAATTCCTTGCTGTGCCTCCAAAATTGCCTCTATGCGATATTTTTCCATATTTTTTTTAATTTCGATTCCACGCTCTCTAGGAATGCGCTGTTGCCAAATGGTTTGATTATCAAGAATAACTTGTGTCCCACAACCGCAGAGCACACCATCGACACTGATCTTTTCTAAGACAGGCTTGACCATACATTCCACACGACCAGTATTAATAAAGACCAGATGACCTGCCCTGCGCACCGCTTCAACTGCTCGGTGTGCTGAGGCAGGTATCTCGCCTGTCTTTTCATCTGTCAGTGTCCCATCAATATCGAAAAAAAGTATTTTCTGAGACATAGCGATTCCTTTTCTTATCGTGCTGCTGTAGTTGCTTGTGTTTCTCCTGCTGCTGTTGTTGCTGTAGTCTCTCCTGCCGCAGTTGTAGCGGTTGTTTCACCTGCTGCTGTAGTTGCTGCTGACTCACCTGCTGCTGCACTTGTCTCTGCTGGCTTTGTAGTTACATTGGCATTGTCAATAACCACTCTAGCTACCTTGTAGTACTTTAAGTTTGTTTGTACCTGTGGTGTTTCGATGTTTTGCTGACCATAGGTCTTAATCAAATCTTCCTTTGAGCTACCAAAAGCCTGCTTGTAATCGTCATCTGTAATCTCTAACTTCTCCTGATCAAAGATTGTATTGACTACGATCTGCTGCTTTACTGAAGTTTCTGCCGCAGTCTTCATATCCTTCTCCAACTGCTCAACGGTTGTACCTGACTGCTTTGCATAGTTTTCAAGATTTGTCTGCATATATTGATAAATCTGCATCTTGTAGTTATTTAACTGTGACTTATACTCATAGTCAATGGCCGCCTGCTCTGGCTTAATATCTGCTGCTTCAACAATCTTTGGAAGGGCCTGTTGCCAGATGGCCTGATCTCTGTTTTGCTTTTCCAATGTTGCCTTAATGTTTTGCTTATAAGCATCAACTGTTGTCTGTGCACCATTGGTCTGCTTTGTTACCCACTCATCGGTAAGCTCTGGCTTTTTCTCATTGTAGATGCCATTGACTGTCACTGTAAATACAGCCTGCTTTCCTGCAAGATCCTTTGCCTGATAGTCCTTAGGGAAGGTCACAGTGACATCCTTTGTCTCGCCCTTCTTTGCACCGATCAATCCGTCTTCAAAACCTGGGATAAATGTTCCGCTACCGAGCTTTAAGTCATATCCCTTTGCACTTCCACCATCAAATTCCTTGCCATCAATCTTGCCGACATAGTCAATATTTACGGTGTCATCCTTTTGTGCTGCACGATCAGTAATCTCAATCTTTTCTGTAGCTGCACTGAGTGCTGCATCTACCTGCTGCTGTACAACTTCATCGGATACTGTAGGATCTGTGATGGTAACTGCAATGCCCTTATAAGACTCAGGCTTTACAGTTGCTGTACCATAGTTGTCTGGCTGTGACAAAGACTCCGTCTCTGGTGGTGTTGTCACTGTCTCAATACTAGCCTTTGGTGATGAAGATGATGAATCCTTCTTGGCATCACCGCCCTTTGAACATCCTGTCATCGCTGCCACAGATAATGCTGCACATACCGCAACGATTGCTAATTTTTTCTTTCTCATTATTCTCTCCTATACGCATTTATTCTTCATAAAAAGCCTTAAAAGCTAAATATGTATTATATAAGTCGAGCTTACTTGAAAGCTCAAATGGTGAGTGCATGGAAATAATTGGAACGCCAAGATCCACCACATCAATATTCATTTCAGCCACAAATTTCGCAATAGTTCCGCCGCCACCGACATCTACTGCGCCAAGCTCTCCGATTTGCCAGTATACACCCGCTTTATCCATAATGTCTATGACTTTTGCCATAAATTCTGCACTGGCATCGGAAGATCCTCCCTTTCCCCTTGCACCTGTGTACTTTGTGAGCACACAGCCGTGGTTAAAGTAGCAGGAATTATTTTCCTCATAGACATCTGAAAATGTTGGGTCATATGCCGCATTGACATCTGCAGATAAACAGGCCGAATGGGCACAAACTTCCTTGACATCTGCTCCCTTATTTTGAGCTAAATAACAAAGATAGTCATAGACATAGCCAGAATCCAGTCCTGTATTTCCCATTGATCCAATCTCTTCTTTGTCAGTCAAAATTGTTACGGATGTGTAGAGTGGATTTTTACATTCAATCTCTGCCATCAATGCTGTGTATGCACAAATCTTATCGTCTTGACCATAGCCCCCAATCATTGAGCGGTCAAGTCCCACATCTCTTGCCTTTGTTGCTGGCACAACTTCAAGCTCTGCACGAGCAAAATCTCTCTCGGTAACGCCATACTTTTCGTGCAAAATCGAAAGAACTTGTAATTTAAATGGCTCCTTAACTTCCTTGTCTTCAAATGGCAGGGAACCCAAAATAATATTCAATTCCTCTCCACGAATGCCATCGGCCAGTGTTCTCTGATTTTGCTTTGCAGAAAGATGTGGCAACAAGTCACTAATATACAAGACAGGATCATTCTCGTCCTCTCCAATATTTACATGCACAACCTCTCCACTTTTCTTTATCATCACGCCATGCATGGCCAGTGGAATGGTCACCCACTGATACTTTCGAATTCCACCATAGTAGTGAGTCTTAAAGTAAGCCAATTCCTTACGCTCATAGAGTGGGTTTGGCTTTAGATCAAGTCTCGGAGAATCAATGTGGGCACCATTGATGCGAACTCCCTCACAGATATCCTTTTTTCCCCAAGTGGTCGCAATAATGGACTTACCTCGATTGACACTATAGACCTTGTCCCCTTGCTTATACTCCTTCTTTGGATCAAACACCGTGTATCCCGCCTTTTCAAGGGCTGCTACCGCAAAGCAAACACATTCCCTTTCAATCTTTGCCTCGTCCAAAAACTTTTTATATCCCTGTGCAAAGGTATCGGCAAGCTCCTTTTGTTCTGGTGCCTCCTTTGCAATGTGAGGATATTGCCAGGTCAATTCCTCTTCTATCTTTTGACCAGCACTCAATGTATCTTTACTCATAGGCTATCACCCCCTATAATTTTAATCCCTTTAACAATGCACCTAAGTTTGTTGCAGCCTCTCCACTTTCCTTATAGTCAAATCTCTCTGTTGGTTCTTCGTTTGTGATCTCTCCCACAGCCTTTTCCAATGCCTTCTTTGAGAGGCTAATCTTTCCTTCTTTAATGCCAATGACCTTGACTTTAATCTCTTCTCCAACCTTTAATGCCGCTGCTGGATTTTTCACCCTATTATGTGAAATTTGAGAAATGTGCAATAATCCTGTCACATCATCATTTAATTTGACAAATGCACCATAGTCCTTGATATTCTCTACCACACCAGTGTAGACATCACCCTCACGAACAGCAGCCACAGCCTCTGCCTTCTTCTCCTGCTCTTTTGCACGCTCAATCTCTCTGTGGCTGAGCACCAATCGATTCTTCTCCTCATCTGCAGTAATCACAATGACCTCCAGACGCTTGTTGAGATAGCTGTTTAAATCTTCCACATAACTTGTCGACAATTGGCTTGCTGGGATGAATGCTCTCTCTCCCTCAAGCTCTGTCACACAACCGCCATTGACAACTTCTGTAATCTTTACCTCAACGACTTGCTTTTCATCCTTCATCTTGGCAAGCAAATCCCACTTGCCTGCATCTGGATCTTCATACTTTTTCCTATTTTTTAAGGACTCTTCAATTTCCTTTTCAAAATCCTTCATTGTCTCTTCTGCCATCTTTTTCTCCTTCTCTGAAAAAACATTATTTGCTTATTATATCATATCTTTGCCTAGTTGGAAGTTTTTTCACAGAAAAAATACAGAAAGCGTTGACAAACCCTTATCTTCCCCTATAAACTAAATAATAACTATTCTTATTTTTATTGTATAGGAGAAAGAAATGAAAACCTTAAATTACAGCCGCCAAAGAGAGGCGTTGATGAAATGCTTAGAAGGGCGTCGTGACCATCCGACTGCAGATGTACTCTTTCAATCTCTTCGAGAGGAAGATCCCAAAATCAGTTTGGCCACTGTCTATCGAAATCTCAATCTTCTCACCAATGCTGGGAAAATCCGCAAAATTTCCTGTGGTGACGGCACAGAGCACTACGATTTTGTAACGGATGATCACTCCCATTTTATTTGCAAGGAGTGTGGAAAGATCATTGATTTAACTATGCACCCAAGCAGTCGAACCCTTCATCGCTATGCAGAAAATAATGAAGAAATTTCTACAATAGAAGGGCACTCCTTGATTCTCTATGGCTATTGCAAAACCTGCCAAGAAAAAAGAAAAAAGACCTCATAACAAAAAAAGCACCGCAACTTTGCTTGCGATGCTTTTTTATTACAAAAACTAAGAAACATTATTTGACAGGTCACGAACCTTATTGTATCTTCCCAAAAATCCTCTAAAACCTGCACCAACAAATCCAAACAGCCCACCATTGTCTGTCACATCGATGCTGTCGCCATTGTAAGTAAACTTGATAAAACCGCCATCATCATTGGTAGCAATATATTGATTGCCATTTTTATACTTGACAGTTCCCGTAAATTCTCCTAGATGATATGGCAATGAGCTGTTTACTCCCTCTATCTTGACATAATCCATATCGCTGTCACTGTAATAGTCCACTTCCATCTCTCCATCGATGACACCATGAATTTCATAAGTTCCATAGATCCAATTTTGTCTAAAACCGCCTGACTGCTTTTTCTGACCTCTAGTCTGTACAACTCCATCCGCTACCCAAGCACCATTGGCATCGACATAATAGCCATCTGGCGTGAGGGTATTCGTGAGAAGATATCCCCATTGATTAAAGTAATAACATTCATACACGCCGTCATTGTTTCCGTCCAGCCAAACCCACTGTGACACTGGATAGGAGCCATCATCATACCTATACCACCATCCATCCTTTGCTGTAAGCCACGAACCAGCAAAAGCAGTCAACGCAAAGGAACCTGACAATATCGCTGTCAATGCAAATGCCACGCCAAACTTTTTCATACTCTTTCCTCCTTTTTGATTATAAGTATACCTCGCCGTTTATTATAGTTACATATTAGCATTTACTCCATTCTTTTTCAATCTTTAATGGTATTTTTGTATATTTTATCTGTGTATTTCTTTCTTTTTTATTTATTTTCAACATACTAAGAGGAGGACTTCCAAGATGATATCTTGAAAGTCCTCCTCTAAATTTTTGATTATGTTATTTATCCTTTCATACAGTTGCATTCACTGCATCCTGTGCTCTTTTGCTCTTGACCAACTGATAGATGGTAATTGCTGCAAAGAATACATATCCAATGATATCCGAGCGAATTCCTGGATAGAGCATTGCCAATCCGACAACAATCGAAAGAATACGAAGTGCTGGATTTAACTTTGTCATATAAAATCCTGCGACACCCATGGAGACGCTAAAGATACCCAATACTGCTGAAATAATAATGGTAACTACCGTAAGTGGGGTTGCTCCCACAAGAAGCATCGATGGATTCATGACAAAAATATATGGCACAATAAATGCGGCAATCGCCAACTTACATGCCTCAAATCCTGTCTTCATTGGGTTTGAACCTGCAATCGCACTTCCTGCATAGGCAGCCAATGCAACTGGAGGTGTAATATCAGCAACAATACCAAAGTAGAATACAAACATATGTGCAGCCAATAAATTGACACCCATACCATCAATCAGAATTGGTGCACAAGTCGTGGCCATAATGACATAAGTTGCTGTTGTTGGAATACCCATACCCAAAACAATACAAGAAAGCATGGTAAAGAATAATGCCAACAAGAGATTATTTCCTGCCACCTGAGTAATGGTAGAAATCAAGGTCTGACCAAGTCCAGTCATTGTCACAACACCAGCAATAATACCTGCCACTGCACAAGCTACAGCAATAGAAACTACACTTCTTGCTGCGGCCTGCATGGCATCAAGTGCCTTTCCCGGTGTGATTCTTGTCTCCTTCTTAAACATACTAATGACAATCACAACAATCGTCGCAATCAGTGCGGCTCTTCCCATAGTGAAGCCATTCATAATCATCGCAACTAAGGCTACAAGTGGGAGTAAGAGATATCCATCTTTAAACAATAACTTAAAGAAATTTGGAAGCTCTGAGCGATCACTTCCCTTTAGTCCAAGATTCTTTGCTTCCAAGTGAACCATAATAAATACGCCACCAAAGTAAAGAATTGCAGGTAAAATTGCTGAAAGAACAATGGTGGAATACTTAATTCCAGTTGTCTCTGCCATCAAAAATGCTGCTGCTCCCATAATTGGTGGCATAATCTGTCCACCTGTTGAAGATGCGGCCTCAACTGCACCCGCAAACTCTGGGCGATATCCTGTCTTTTTCATCATTGGAATTGTGATACTTCCTGTGGTTACCGTATTGGCCACAGAGCTACCTGAAACCATTCCACAAAGAGCGGAGGAAATCACGGCCACCTTTGCAGGACCACCACTAGATGCACCTGCAATGGAGTTGGCAATCGAGATGAAGAAATCAGAAATACCCGATCGCTCCAAAAATGCACCAAAAATAATAAACATCACAATATAGGTGATGCAGGCAGAAATTGGAGTTCCAATGACACCTTCTGTGGTATAAAAGAGATTGTAGAGAATCTTTCTAAATGGAATTCCTGCAAATCCCGCATAGGCAAGAAAGGCTACTACTACAACAATAATCGGAATACCCACACTTCTTCTACAAGCCTCAAGTAGGATCAAAATACCAACAACGGCAACAATCATATCCATTTGATGAATTCGTCCTGCACTATTGATAATGCGGTTGGCATGAACTACAAAGTAAAAATAGCTGGCTGCACCAACAACTGCGAGCACCATATCATACCAAGGCATAAAATTGACTTTATTTAAGTGACTCTTCTTCGCTGGATAGACAAAGAAGGTTAGGAAAATGACACAGCCCACAAATAGCGTTCTTCCCACACGCACATCCCACATGGCAAACATATTCATATAAATGCCAAAGACAGAAAATGCAGCGAGCAAAATCAAGACAACCCATCTCAATTTTCCATCAAACACTCTGACATTTGACTCTTTATCATATTTTTTCATAATCTCATCGAGATTCTTCTCTACTTCCGTATTCATACTTCCTCCTTACTCGACAGAAAAGGTAACTTCTGCTCCCCGTCCACAGATGTCCCTCAAGCTATAGATCCTTTGATTCACTTTAAGGGTGTGGTCGCTGACCATTCCCACAACATAGATGAGTGGATTCATCTTTTGATGAAAGCCACTGATCAACATTCCACCATCTGGCGTATACTCTAGTTTTTGACCATCCTCTAGCTCCGTTTGAACACCTGCACCAAAATCAAAATACTTGGTCTTGATCACATAGATGTCTTTGCCATGAATTTCATAGTAGTCTGTCAATGGACTCTTGTGCACCGAGTGGATAAAGGTCACAGAAAATTGCGTCCCATCCCAAACAGGGACTTTCAAAAAGATTTGTCCATTCTCTCCAGAAAGAACAAGTGTTTTCGTTATAAGAACACAATAGCAACAAAGTAACGCTGTCGCAATACCTAGCAGTATGCACGGCAGCGTTCTTTCCTTCATTATTTCATTGCTCCAACTTCTTTATAGTACTTTTGTGCACCTGGATGGAATGGAATGGTAATTCCTTCTACGGCAAACTTTGGATCGAGCTGCTCAGCCTTTGCATGAGCAATTTTACTCTTGTTTTCAAAAATGGCCTTGGTCATCTGGTATACGGTGTCCTCATCGAGTTTATCCGATACAATAAAGGTTGCCTTTACTGCAGCTGATGTCACCTCGTTGTCCACGCCCTTATAAGTACCTGCTGGAATCTTATACTCGGTGTAGAATGGATACTTGCTCTTTAATACTTGCATCTTATCTTCATCCACACTCAATACATGAATGCTATTGGTTGTGGCAAGCTCAACAACGGCTGTTGTTGGTGCACCAGCCACACAGAAGAAAGCATCAATCTTTCCATCTTTTAGTGCCTCTGCACTGTCGCCAAAGCTTAAGTTTTGTACCTTGATGTCATTAAAACTTAGTCCATAGGCATCCAATAACTGGCGAGCATTAAACTCTGTACCTGATCCTGCATCGCCGACAGAAACGGTCTTGCCCTTTAAATCAGCAATCGAGTTAATAGAAGAGTTTGCTACAACCTGAACGACTTCGGAATATGCTCCGCCCAATGCAGAAAATCCCTTGCTTGGACCATCCTTTTCAAAGAGATCTGTTCCCTTATAAGCATAATCGGCAACATCATTTTGAACTAAGGCCATATCTGCCTCGCCGTCCACAATCTCAAAAATATTTGCCTTTGACGCACCTGAGGAATGTACAGTCAATGAGATATCTGGAAGAACCTCTTGCAATGTCTGTGAAATGACACCGCCGTAAGCATAGTAGGTACCTGTTGTTCCACCAGTGGCAAATCGAATCTTCTTTGCATTTTTATTGTCCGTAGTCTTTGCTGCTGATGAAGCTGCATCTTTATTGTCAGTACTCTTTGCTGTCGATGAAGCTGCATCTTTTGTGTTAGTTGTGTTTGTACTATTTCCACAACCTGCGAGCGAAACCGCAGCGATAAGTGCAAGTGCTGCAAAAACTTTCTTTGTCATTTTCATATTATTTCCTCCCTAAACCAAAACCTTGTACGAATTTGTGTACAGTATAGGAGGAAAGTCTCACAAAATCCAACACATTTTTTTCACAGTTTCACAACTTTTTAGTTGTTACTTTTCTTTTTCTAAACCTTTTCTTTTCTACTAAGACTTCGCCACACCGTCAAAAGCATTGTCACATAGCAGGCAATTCCTCCCACATAATTGCTGATTGGCTCTGCATAAAATACGCCGTGCACCCCCATAAAATGCGGCAAAATAATGGTCATTGGCACAACAATAATTACCTTTCTCAATAAACTAAAAAAGATAGAAAATTTGCTATAGCCAAGAGCCACAAAGATGGACTGACCACAAAATTGAAGACTCATCATAAAAAATCCCATAAAAAAGATGCGAAGGCTGGGAATGGTTGTTGCAACTAAGATTTCATCCTTAGTAAAGAGTCGAATAAAAAATTCTGGAAAATGGCTGACCATCAGCCAAGCAAGCACGGTATAACCTCCACCCAAAATGCTGACAAATCGTATACCTTCCTTTACTCTTTTATACTGTTTTGCACCAAAATTAAATCCCAGCACAGGCTGTGCACCATAGGTAATTCCCTGCACAACCAAAGTAAAAATTTCTCGCAAGGAATTAATAATGGTCATTGCTCCCACAAAGACATCACCACCATATTGGCGGAGCGTGGCATTGCACACAATCTGTGTCAAGGAATTGGTCACTCCCATGGTAAATCCCGAAAGCCCTAGGCCAAGAACTTGCTTGATTATAGTAAAATCATTGACAAGCATATATTTTCTTTGAATCGTGTACATTGGCTGTTTTCCTGTTAAAAACAGCATAACCCAGAGAAAACTTAAAAATTGGCTGATGACTGTGGCAATGGCCGCTCCTCTCACTCCCAAATGCAATCCAAAAATAAAAATTGGATCAAGAATACTATTGGCAACAGCCCCCACAACCGTTGTCGCCATTCCAACCCTACTAAATCCCTGTGCATTAATAAAGGCATTCATTCCACTGCTGACCATAGTAAATATTGTTCCCAGCAAATAAATAACTAAATATTGACTGGCGTAGACATAGGTCGCCTCTGATGCACCAAAGGCAAATAAAATTGGACGCATAAAAATGTAAAAAATCAACATCATCAAAATTGCTGTAAAAATCAACATGGAAAAGCAGTTGCCAAGAAGTTTTTTTGCTTTTTCATGATTTCCCCTTCCTCGCTCAATGGAGCAAAGTGGTGCTCCTCCACTAGAAAACAAAAAGCCAAATGCTGAAATAATGGAAATAATAGGAAATGTCAGCCCCACTCCTGTCAGAGCTAAACTTGCATCCTTTGCCATATGCCCAATGTAGATTCTATCCACCAGATTATAGAGAACTTGGACCAATTGGGCAATTGTGTAGGGAATAGCCATACTCAAGATATTGGAGGAGACGCTCCCCTTAGAAAAATCATTTTTCATTTTTATCCTCTTTATCCTCCTCTTTTTTCTCTCTATCATAGCAAAGATAGACCTAAAAAAATAGTGCACAGCCACTGCCGTACACTATCTTTCACACTATTTTTCTAATTTTCTATCTTTGTCTTTTCGTTGAGTTCCGCAAATTCTGTCACCATACTTGCTAAGTTTTGTACATTGCTTGGAATAATAATCTTGGTTGCCCTTCCATCCGCAATCTTCTCAAAACTCTCCAGTCCACGAAGAGCAAGCACTTCCTTGGTTGGATGTGACTCATTTAATAGCTTTAATGCCTCGGCCTTTGCCCTTTGCACCTCAAGAATCGCCTGTGCCTGACCTTGTGCCTTTTGAATGGCCGTCTCTTTTTCTGCCTCTGCATTTAATATCGCTGCCTGCTTGGCACCTTCAGCAATCAAAATGGCACTCTCCTTCTTTGCCTGTGCCTCAAGAATATTCGCCCTCTTCTCGCGCTCTGCCTTCATTTCCTTCTCCATTGCCACACGAATATCCTCTGGCGGAAGAATGCTCTTTAGCTCCACTCGATTGACCTTAATTCCCCATGGATCAGTTGCCTCATCAAGTTCCGCACGCATTGCTGTGTTAATCGTATCTCTAGAGGTCAAAGTCTGATCGACCGTCATATCACCAATAATATTTCTCAATGTCGTCGCTGTCAAATTTTCAATGGCAGAAATCGGTCGCTCAACACCATAGGTATATAACTTTGCATCCGTCACCTGATAGTAGACAATGGTATCAATTTGCATCGTCGCATTGTCCTTGGTAATCACTGGCTGAGGTGGAAAATCAACCACTTGCTCCTTCAATGAAATAATCTTTGCCACATTATCAATAAATGGGATAATTAAATGTAGTCCTGACTTTAATGTCTGATGATATTCTCCAAATCTTTGTACCACATACGCCTTTGACTCAGGCACAATCTTCATACAACGAAATACAATAATGAGTGCAATGACAATTAAAATAACAAATATCGCTAATGGCATTCTACTCTCCTCCTCGCTCTAATACAATTTTATTTCCCTCAAAGTGATCAATAAAAGCACTCTCTCCGTCTCTATATTCTTCCTTCGCAAGGGCACTCCAAATTCCTCCCTTATATCGGACTTCATACAGAAATAGTTCTCCGTCTTTGCCTAAGCTTTTTGTCACCTTGACCTCTTCCTTTGGAAGAGCATCTTTTGTGTGAAACACATTGTTGCAAAATGGTTTAAAAACCAAAATAAAAATAAGGGACAAAATGGCAAAGACGACAAGTTGAATGGAAAAATTAAAAATGAATAAACTCAATCCCACCATAATCAGTGCGGCCAGTGCAAACCAAACAGAAACCATTGCGGGAATAATCGCCTCCACAATCAAGCAGATTGCACATATAATCCCCCACATCAACATATGCTCACCTCCTATGTTTAGGATTATATCATAAATCTAAGATGAATTTCTATTATTTTTTTAACATTATTCTGATTTTTTTGTTAAATTATCAACTTTTTATAAATCTATAGCATTTATTTTTATTTTGTGCTACTATTAATCCATAGTAATTTACTATGAATTAAATTTTTGATTTGAAAGGAGTCAAACTATGGCTAAAAAACCTGATAATACATATGGACTTTTCATCAACGGAGAATTTAGAAATGCCAAAGATGGCAAATTTTTTGACACCTACTCTCCGGCAACTAAGGAAAAAATCGCCAGCGTGGCAGAGGCTACAAAGGAAGATGTCGATGACGCTGTAAACGCCGCATGGGCAGCTTTTGACTCATGGAAAAAACTTGATAAAATCAAGAGAGCAGAGATTCTTTTAAAGATTGCCGATGTGATCGATGCCAACAAAGAAGATCTTGCCTATATTGAGAGTCTTGACAATGGCAAGCCACTGCGAGAAACCCTAAACATAGATATCCCTTACGCAGCGGATCATTTTCGCTACTTTGCTTCTGCAATTCGCACAGAGGAAGATACTTCCAATTTTCTTGACAACAACACCTTATCTCTTGTCTTTAGAGAGCCAATTGGCGTTGTCGGACAGATTGTTCCTTGGAACTTTCCATTTTTAATGGCTGCTTGGAAGTTGGCACCTGTTCTTGCCTCTGGATGCTGTACTGTGTTAAAGAGCAGTTCTTCTACTCCACTCTCCATCCTAGAGCTTGCAAAATTAGTAAAGGATATTATTCCAAAGGGTGTATTCAATGTGATCTCTGGTGCAGGAAGTAAATCTGGTCAATATATACTCGATCACAATGGATTTAGGAAACTTGCCTTCACAGGATCCACGGAAGTCGGCTATTCTGTGGCAAAGGCCGCTGCCGAAAAGTTGATCCCTGCAACACTTGAGCTCGGTGGAAAGTCTGCGAATATTTTCTTCAACGACTGTGATCTTGATCTGGCCATTGACGGCGTACAATTAGGCATTTTATTTAATCAAGGTCAAGTTTGTTGTGCAGGATCTAGAGTATTCGTTCAAGAAGAAATCTATGATGAGTTTGTAAAGCGAGCAGTTGACCAATTCAATAAGATTCAAGTGGGCGATCCTCTCGATATCAACACACAAATGGGTGCTCAAATCAATGAGACTCAGGTGGCCAAAATTCAAGCCTGCGTAGACCGTGCTGTGGCGGATGGTGCTACCATTGCCTGTGGTGGTTCTCGCTACACGGAGGGAGAACTAGCTAAGGGTGCTTTCTACAAGCCAACCCTTCTGACCAATGTGACAAATGATTCCTATGCCGCACAACAAGAAATCTTTGGACCTGTGGCCGTCATCATTAAGTTTAAGACAGAAGAAGAAGTGATCAAGTATGCCAATGAAAGCGTCTATGGTCTTGGTGGCGGTGTTTGGACGAAGGATCTCAATCGAGCATTTCGTGTCTCAAGAAGCATTGAAACCGGTAGAGTTTGGGTAAATACCTACAATGCCATCCCGGCAGGTGCACCATTTGGTGGCTACAAGACTTCTGGTATTGGAAGAGAGACACACAAAGTGATCTTAGACCACTACACACAGATGAAGAATATTCTCATCAAATTAGATGAAAATCCAAGTGGATTCTACCCACAAAAGTAATACAAAGGCATAAATTTAAGGAGAGCTTTCAGACTATGGTCTGAGGGCTCTCCTCTTTTTATTTATAATTGTGATAGGATGTCCATTTCTATCTATGGTTGCCACAACACAAGAGTGTATCTCTTCTACCAAAATTTTTCTACGACAATCTTTTTAAAGAAAAGTCGGACTGGACACTAAAAAATACTCTATCAATATAACTTCCTGTATTTTTGTCATATACAATAATTTCCACACCTTCTTCGTTCGGTGATGTATAATTGGGAACTTCCCTTTCAAGTTCCTTTTCCTCCACCGCTCGAATCTTATTCACACCTGTCTCTGGCATATACCATTGTCCTTCATTGTTTCGATCAAGAATTGTCGGGTCAATGCCAATAGAGGAAAGTAGTTGTGCAAAGTGATCATAGGAGGAAGATTTATGGAGATTTCCTCTTCTCACCACATAGATACCACGATGATTTCTTTCAAACTCCTTAAAGTAATCATCTGTATCGGTGATCTGTGAAAAATAGCCATTCTGGGCCGCCACAGCATACTCCCCCCAACTATTGTAGCGAGCATCTCCTCGATGATCTGGCAAATCGTAATTTTTCTTAAGGTAGTCTGCAATATACTTTGAGACCTTTCTTCCCCCATTTGTATTCACATGAAGATTGTCACTGTAGAAATCCTCTTTTTTAAAGTCAATGACCTCATCCATCAAATTAAAATTAAAGAAGGTCAGACCCAATTCCTTGGCCAAATCATCCACATAGTTATAGTAGGGCTGAGAATCATTTCGAACCGCCGTCGGTGTGGTCACAAGTAAAAGTGGAATTTTTTCCGTCTTACAGGTCTCTACTATTTTTCGAAAATACTTTTCCTCTTTCGCTGTCATCGGTTTCCTTTCATCTGTCTTTTCCACAGTCATTGGCATATCCGCCGTTGTGCCATAGCGATATCCTGAACCCTTATTGCTATCTAAATGCTTTGTCCACGGATAGTGCATAAAATCATCCCTTGTCAACTCACTGTATCGGCTGTGATAGATGGGCATTCCCATCCACAAATCCTTCCACCTTGCTCTCGGTGCAGTGGACATCACTGCCTCCAACTTATTCAAGCCTGGCTTCATTCCCAAAATATTGGTCACCTGCCTGGCATCATCAGAATACTCAAAGTCTCTCGTTGCCGCATACATGTCAAGAATAATCACCTTCGGTCTTTGTGATTTCAGGGCCTCTTTTAAAAAATAGTAGGTATTCCAAAATGGCTGAATGCTTCCCCACAAAGAATAACCCGACATTCCGTAATTTGTCCAAAATACTTCCTGATCAATATTCATCCCCGCGTGACTGCTGCCCAAAACTAAGACATCTACAGTTCCTTTTGGCTGAACATAGTAATCTTGCATCGTTGTAATTCCATCCGTTCTCTTCATCACCAAAGTCATGTTGACAAGGGTATAGAGTTGCCAAATCATACATAAAAGCACCACTGCCGACAGAAAACGCTTGATATATATCTTCTTCATTCTTTTCCTCAATTCCATATCAAAAGCTAAAAGCCTGCATAAATAAAGTTTGCGGCTGAATAATCTGGTCCATAGACACCAAAAATAATAATGACAAAAAACAGCAAAATATAAATGACATATCTTGTCGCTATATTTTGATCCACTAAAATCTTGGCATTGATTTTATTCTCTCTATACTTTGAGACAATCAATAATAAAAGGATGGAAAGAATCAATATCCACCAGTCAATATTTTTCATTCCTGTCTTTGCCAAGCTTCCATCAAAGAGCACCCACATCTGCACAGGTGCAATGAATATTCTTCGAATATACCCCAGAGCTTGATGCAATGAACTTGCACTAAAGAAAATCCATGCAAAGGTTGTCAAGAAAAATACCCCAAATCTCTGCCACCAAATAAAGCCGATGGCCTCAGTTTTGATATTCAGTTGCTGATACAATTTCTCCCGTTTTTTCTTTGTCATCTGTCCTATAATTTGATATCCCGCATGCAATAGCCCCCAAACAATAAAGGTCCAAGCTGCACCATGCCAAATTCCACTGACCAAAAATACAATAAAAATATGAATATACTTTCGAATAACTCCTCTTCGATTTCCTCCAAGTGGAATATAAATATAGTCTGTGAGCCACTTCGTCAAAGAAATATGCCATCTCCTCCAAAAATCTGGAATATTCGTCGCAAAATATGGCTGATGAAAGTTTTCAAATAAGTCATAACCAAAGAGCTTTGCGACCGCAATGGCCATATGGCTATAGCCAGAAAAATCTGCATAAATTTGCACAGAATACAAACAAGCTGATAAAATCAAAACGACACTGCCATAATTTTTATAATTTTTTAGTACCGTTCCTGTAAAGAGTGCAATGCGATCAGCAATGACCATCTTTAAAAATGCTCCCCACAAAAAGATAAAAATTGCCTCTCGAAAGGTATGATAACTCAATACCTTTTTCTCCCGAATCTTAGGCAACATTTCTTCACTTCTTTGAATTGGCCCAGATACAATCGTTGGAAAAAATGAGACAAAAAGTGCATAGCGAATGAAACTTTTTTCTGGCTCTTCCCCAGTCTTAATCATATGAAATAAATAGGTTGAACTCTGAAAAATATAAAAGGAAAGTCCCACAGGAAGGAGGATCTTGGCCACTCCAATCTGCCGGCCAAATGGTTGCAAAATCCAATTAATATTTCCAATGGCAAAATTCGTATATTTAAATAAAATTAAAATGAAAAAATTAAATACCAATACAATTTTATAAATTTTCTTCTGTGTATCTGGTCTTCGCAATCGATGACGATAGCCATAGTGCACACCAAAAAAAGTAATGCCAATACTTGCCCACAAAAAGAGCAGATATTTGACATTCATCATTCCATAAAATATGCAACTTGCCAACAGCAAAATCATATTTTGTAATCGAATATGTTTAAAAAATAGCCAGTAGACAATAAAGGTCACTGGCAAAAAAGCAACTAAAAATGGTATGCTCGTAAATGCCATACTTCCTCCAAAATCATTTTTTGTACGATTGATTGTACCATAGAAAAAGGCAGAGAAAAAGAAAAAGAAGTTGCGAAAAACAAAAAGTTTTTCACAACCTCTCTTTTAGTTCGTAAAGGAAATGATAATCATTATTCCCGACGCAATGATAAAGCAAATCATTCCTGGATTGGCAATAGCTCCTCTTGGAGATTCCCCCCTTTCGAGTACCACCGTCTTTGCCTTTACAATCGAAAGAATCAAACCCACGATAATAATAATGAAAATTATCACTGTATAAAGACCATATAAAATCAGTGGCAAAATCTGCCCCGGTGTGATATTAGCTATCTTTCCAAGAGATAAATCCGTAAGTACATCCCGATTCACATACTTTAAAAATAGTGATCCCACCACTCCGCCGAGGAAATTGACGATCATATGCATCATCACACTATAACGCAATTTTCCTGTGATTGTATAAATATACCCAAAGAGAATTCCCAGAAAGAAAGCATAAAAAAATTGTGAAAAATTTCCATGAAATAGACCAAACATCAATGCTGAAACCACAATCGCTGCTGTATCTCCATACACTCTCATTCGGTCAATCAACACTTTTCTAAAGATAAATTCTTCCACCATTGGTGCAAAGATGGACACAAACACTAGACTTAACCACACTGACTTTCCATCAAGAAAGCTCTCTATTGGGTTGCTAATCGTATGCCCCAAAATACTTTGCAATACCTTAAGTAAATTAATGCCAAGTAAATTTCCAATGGTCAGCCAAAAATATCCTATACAAAAATAAATGAAAAATCCTCCCACAGTCAAGCGACCTTGATTTCTTTCCTTCTCTGGCACCTTTTTCATAATGGACAATCCAATAGGCACTGCGACCAAATACATTGGCACAAAAGTGATGACCCACTTAGCCATCTCTGGTATATGATTTTTTCCAAAAACCCCAATCACAATGGCTGCAAAAATTCCTTGCAATGCCGTAGTAATGACAAGAATGGCCAATGCACCAAATCCCAACCTTGAAAATGCCTTCTTTGCATTCCATGCTTTTTCCATGCGTCTCTCCCATCTCTATATGTATTTTTTTTATTCTACCATAGTTGACACTCCCCATGCCTAAAGGCAGGGGATTCTTGGTTCGCCGATTACTGCGTAGCTTCTGAAAGAAGCGATGTCTTACACAATCTCCCCAAGCGTAGATTCCCGTGTGTCCCACGGTATTTTTCATATCTTATACCGCTTGAATTTCCTTTGCCTTAGCTAGGATATTCTTGGCGGCATTCACATCTCTGTCATGGTGCGCTCCGCACTTTTTGCAAATCCAGTCCCGAACGGCAAGATTTTTCGTTTCCGTATTTCTCTCACCGCATACGGAGCAGGTTTGCGAACTTGGATAGAAGGGCGGCACTTGAATGACATCTGTTCCGTAGAGTACCGCCTTGTATTCCAGCATACGAAAAAACTCTGCCCAGCTTACATCGGAAATCGCTTTTGCCAGCTTGTGATTCTTCATCATGTTCTTCACCTGCAAATCCTCTATGCCGATGGTTTGGTTTTCACGCACCAGCTTTGTCGAGATTTTATGCAGGAAATCCTTTCTGGCATTTGATATTCTTTCGTGTATTCTAGCAACGAGTTTTCTTTGCTTGCTACGATTTTTGCTCTCTTTCTTTTTTCGGGACAATTTTCTTTGCTCTCTTGCTAATTTCTTGCTCAATCGTTTCAGAATACAAGGATTTTCTACGACATTACCGTTGCTGTCCGAACAAAATTCTTTCAATCCGACATCAATGCCGACTTCTCCTCCTTCGTTGCGAGCAAGGAAATTTTCTATATCTGCTGTCACGCAAAGGGAAACGTAGTATTTTCCCGATGCCGTCCGCGATATGGTGGCATTTTGGATCTTGCCCTCAAATTCCCGTGACAGTTTGATTTTTACCAGTCCAAGCCGTGGGAGATGCAGTTTTTCGCCCTCTATACGAATCCCGTTTCCTTGGTTACGGGTACGATACGATTGCCGATGGTTGTGCTTGGATTTGAACCTTGGATATTTTGCAATTTTCTTGAAGAAATTCTGATAGCTACGGTCAAGATTCCGCAAGGATTCTTGCAGAGCCATGCTGTCCACAGCTTTTAGCCACACATAGTCTGGATGGTTTTTGAGTTCTGTAAGGAGTGCGCTCGTCTGCACATACGTCACAGATTCTTTTTTCGTTTTCCAAGATTCCATGCGCAAAGCTAGGAAGTGATTGTATACGAAACGACAGCAACCAAGTGTTTGTTCGATTGTCTGTACCTGTGCCTTTGTCGGATAGATTCTGAATTTATAGCCTTTCGTATATTCCACATCTTCACCCCCTCTGCGATATTTTTTGATTTTCGATATACTGTTTCACCATGGCAAGTGGTGCACCGCCTACCGTTGATACGAAGTAGGAGTTTGTCCAAAGGGTTGGTATTCTGCTCCTCAGCCATGGAAATTCTGTGCGTAAAACCCGGGAGGTTCTGCCTTTAATAGTTTTCACTGCCTTGTGTATGCCAAATTGTGGGTCTACCTCTAAAAGCAAATGTACATGGTCTGGCATGATTTCCATTTCGATGACATCGACACTGATTTCTTGACATATGGCAGAAATGAGCTCCTTTAGCCTTACATCAACGCCATTGACCAGTACCTTGCGACGATATTTGGGACACCATACAACGTGATACTTACAGGAATATACGACATTGTGGTTTGATTTATATTTCATGGTTAAGATTATACTGAATATGTTTATCTAATTCAATAGACAGAGTGAATTTCTTTCTGTCAATATCCATCGAGGATTTGACAGAAAGCGGGCTTATATCCCCATAGCTAAAGCTAGGGGTTTTACGCCCGTTTTGATAAATATATTTTGTTAAAAAATGTATGTGGTCGCCCCCATCAGCTTTCTTGAGCGACGGAGATGCAGGGGGAACACCTCGCAAATAAACCTTGAACTACAAGAAAGTCAGTGTAGTCGGCTTTTACAGTACAATGAGCGAAGTGAAGGATCATTAAGGAGCATGCCCCTAACGGTCGGCAAGACAAAACGAGGTTAAAGAAAACTGAAAGGATTTTATTTATGAAAATTTTTTATAATAAAACGATATTCCCCACAACAGCAATCAATACGCATAGAATTTTCCCCATAACTATGCTATAATCCAAGCAAATTAGTACTTTTTGTAGGAGGTTATTTTGGAACAAGAAAGAGAACGATTAGGATCCAGACTGGGCTTTATATTGATTTCAGCTGGATGTGCGATAGGAATTGGAAATGTATGGAAATTCCCCTATATGACGGGCAAAGGTGGAGGTGGTATCTTTGTACTGCTCTATTTGATCTTCTTAGTTTTGTTGGGTTTACCCATCTTAAGTATGGAATTTTCTATCGGCAGAGCTGCAAGAAAAAGCCCTGTCTTGGCCTATCAAAAATTAGAGCCGAAGGGAACAAAATGGCATATCCACGGCATCATTGCATTGATAGGAAATTATCTCTTGATGATGTTTTATACCACAGTGTCTGGTTGGATGCTACATTATTTTTATTTGACTATCACAGGAAAATTTGATGGACTAGACACAGCAGGAGTCAATCAAGTCTTTAACACCATGCTTTCCCAACCCAAAATTATGATCTTTTGGATGATTTTGGTCGTGATTGTCGGTATGTTGATTGTATCCACAGGACTAGAATCTGGTCTTGAAAATATCACAAAGGTAGTAATGGTAACGCTTCTCGTCGTAATGGTGATTCTGGCGATCAACTCATTTTTTTTAAAAGGGGCAGCAGAGGGATTAAAATATTATCTTGTTCCTAATATCCAAAGAATTGAAGAAACAGGTCTTGGAAATGTTATTACTGGTGCAATGAATCAAGCCTTCTTTACACTAAGTCTTGGAATTGGTGCAATGTTAATCTTTGGAAGTTATATCAGCAATGATCGAAGTATGCTCGGAGAATCGGTAACCATTGTGATACTTGATACCTTTGTTGCCATTGTTTCAGGACTTATTATATTTCCAGCTACCTTTACTTATGGTGTGGATCAAACTTCAGGACCAGCCCTAATATTTATCACCTTGCCCAACATATTTAATAAAATTCATCTTGGCCGACTTTGGGGAAGTCTATTCTTTATCTTTATGTCCTTTGCCGCATTCTCTACGGTATTGGCTGTATTTGAAAATATCGTTTCCTGTGGTATGGATTTGACCAAAAAATCAAGAAAACAGGTCAGTCTGTGGAATATGATTTTCATTATTCTATTGTCATTGCCTTGTATATTTGGATTTAATATTTGGAAATTCGACTGGTTAAAGGTATTTGGCGGAAGCATCCTTGATTTGGAAGATTTTCTTGTGAGTAATATTTTACTGCCACTTGGCTCCTTAGTCTATCTTTTGTTTTGTGTCAGTCGCTATGGATGGGGCTGGGACAATTATCTAAAGGAAGCAAATACAGGAAAGGGACTAAAAATGAAAAATTGGATGAGATTTTATCTCACCTATATCCTGCCACTCATTGTCCTATTTATCTTTGCGTTTGGTATTTACGATAAATTTAAATAACTATTCTTTCTTCTAAAGCCACAAAAACTAAGGTTTTTGTGGCTTTTTTAGACGATAAAAGCCAATATTTTTTACATTTTCCTTGACATTATATATATATATATATAATTAATTTGAAAGTTTTGTATAACATATCAGAAGGGAGAAAATCTATGAGTAAAAAATGGACAATTGTATGTACACGGTGTGGAAAATCTGATGGTAATATTAGAACTACTTCTAATGGAGCACCACCTACTGGCACAGTAACCTCTATTGGAGGCAAATGTCCTTGCACTCCAGATAAGAAACATAGACCAAAATGGACACCTATAGATTAACAAATTGGGGCTGTCGGGAAATGGCAGCCATAAAAAGGGAGGAGCAACTCAAAATGAGTCACTCCTCCCTAAGTTTTTACATAAAAAAAGATGGCTAATGACAACCATCTTTCTCCGTTACATGTTATAATGTAACTATGCTTACAGTTAATTATTATAATGACTTTTTTGAAATAGGTCAACAGAAAATCAACTTTAGTTTCTATGAATTGAGTTTACCCGATGACGATCCGGTCTATACCCTAAAAAAAGTTATGGAGGATTTAAATTTTTCCGGACTGTATGAATCTACAGTTTCGTAGTCTAAATCTTCAAAGCCTACTTCATTTAATTTTATGTTTTTCTTTTTTAGAATATATTCTAATAGCTTATGGATAGCACTACGGTACGCTTTAATTGTGTGGATACTTGCACATCTTTGTACAGGTAAATAATGATTGAAATAATCATTAAGTGTCTGAAAAAACACTTCATCTTTTAATCTTCCCATAGCGTTACCTCCGGTAAAATTTTTTGCATATAATTCCAATCAATACTGGATGATTTCATTAAATTTTCCGGTAGAATATGAATGTAATATGCTGTAGCTGATAATGAATCATCTGGTTATAGTACAAGCATGAATGCTCAAAATTTAAGGGCTTTTATAGATAATCGTAGACCTTTTATTTCGGGAATATTATGGCAAAATGGTGGAGGTCATGCAATAGTTGGCTGTGGATACGATACAAAAGAAGGGGTATTTTGGTTTAAAGATCCTGGAGTGGGTGTGACACCATTCTATAAAGTGAGTTCTCAGGCAATAGATTCTAATACATATTTTCAATATGGTCGTTCAGGATTTGGAAAATATAACAGTACAAACTATTATTACAGATAGGAGGATACCATGAAAAGGATAAAATCAACTATAGTATTTGTATTTATATTAGCTATTATACTATCTTCAAATAGAGAGGTGTATGCTATGACACCACCAAGTAGTGATGAGTTAAGAGAGGCATATAGATATAGTGTGGAACGTTCACGTGAAATTATGCAGGAGCCAATGGAAAATGAAGAATTGGCAGAAATAGTACCGATTTTGGATAATACAGACGCATATTTTGTGTTCCAAGCAATGAATATAAGCGAAATTGAAAGTGAAGAACAACTAAGTAAACTTATAGATGAAGCAAATAGTGATACTATAGACCAAACTAATGCAATTTGGGTTGCTACGCAATGGAATGCTGATGATACATATGAAGAATTGTATTTTATGAAAAATGAAAATGGTGTTTTAGAGCATCCTGCGTCAGGGGTTACATATGATAAAAATGACTTAATTACAACAAAGATTTCAAATTTACTTGGAGAACAGTACAATTCGAGTATGAAAGATTTGCTAGTTTTCGGTATGGATAGGACCACCCCGTTTGGAAGCAATGTATTGGTGAAAAGATTTGAAGATGGAAGCATAAGGATTGGCATTTTATGGGATATGGATTATTACGGTTTTCCTGTCAAGTCAGGATTTTATACTCTTGAAGAAATAAAGGGGATTATATCAGATTATCAAAAAAAATATCCAGAGATGCGTTATTCTACCCCTAGTAATGCAGAAAATACAGCTCCTGAAGATGTAGTATATAGTGGAACTTCATCAACAAGTAAACCTACTAAATATTATGTACCAATAGCTTTAATTATATTTGTTGCATTAATCGTGGGGTGGATTATTATATACAGAAAAAGAAGTTTAAAGTGATGAAGATCAATGAAGTATGGGAAGATCTTCGAGAAAAGTCATATGCTAACATACAGAGTGAAAAGGGCATTCTGAAACGACAGACACGCTCTATTCAAACAGAAGGTCATTTTGGAGATATTAAAGAAAATGAAGATTTCCGACGCTTCAATTATCGTTCTTCAGATAAGATATATAAAGAATTTATGCTTTTTGCGATAGGAAGAAATATAAATAAATATCATCGTTTTCTCCATGCAAAGCTAAAGAAATTTGAAGGAAAACTACAGGAGAAAACAGCATAAGAAAAAATTTAAAGACAAAATTTCAGCCAAGGGGGTTTTATGCCCAAAAATAGACAGTATTATAGAAAAACAAAATATCCTGACAAAGTCACAAAGCCAAAACGCCTTGTATTTGTCAGGATATTTCTATTTCGCTCTGCGGGAAGTAAAATTACTTATTTCCCGACAGCCCCTTTTTATTTTATTCCAATATCACAGTAAATGGTCCATCATTAACTAAACTCACCTGCATATCTGCACCAAATTCTCCTGTCTGGATGTCAATGCCCGTTTCTTTTGCTTTCGCAATGATATATTCGTAGAGTTCATTGGCACGATCTGGCTTTTGTGCATTGGTAAAGCTTGGGCGGTTCCCATCCCAACAATTTGCCATCAAGGTAAATTGTGACACAAGTAGGAGTGCCCCGCCCACATCTTGAATGGAGAGATTGGTCTTTCCATTCTCATCTGCAAAAATACGCAACTTCATCAACTTTTGCAAAAATTTATCGGCAATTTTTTCATCATCTTCCAGTCCAATGCCAATAAACACCAACAGTCCCTTTTCGATTTCTCCTGAAACTCTTCCCTCAATCTCTACCTTGGCGTGATTGACTCTCTGTATAACAAACTTCATTTTCTTTCTCCTAAAATGAACGGATATCATCATCGGTATCATCGGTGCGTATCCCTGTGATTTTTACATAGTAACCTGCACTCTCCGATGTCTTTACATAGACTCGATCTCCCACCTTGTGCTTTAATAGTGCCTTGCCTATTGGCGACTCAATACTGATGCGATTGTCAAGGGAATGTCCCCTGATCGGTGTGACAATCTTATAAGTCTCTATCTCATCATCATCTTCAAAATAGACATCCACAATTTTATTGAGACCAACTTCATCGTCGCTTGCATTGTCTTCAATCACATTGGCAAATCGAATCATTCTTGTGAGATAATTGATGCGGCCCTCATTTTGATTCTTCTCTCGCTTTGCAGCATAGTACTCAAAGTTTTCAGAGAGATCTCCCTGTGCTCTTGCCTCCTTGACGGCAGCAATGAGTTGTGGACGCAACACTAATTTTCTGTGCTCAATCTCTGCCTCAATCTTTGCAATGTCCTCCTTTGTCAACTTTTCTGCCATTTCTATATCCTCACTTTTTCTTTTATTGACAAGTATAGCACAAAGGAGAGTTTCCAAGCAATCCCCTGAAAACTCTCCCCATTTATCATTCTCTTTATGAAATATGAAATAACAATAACTTACTACAGTCCATTCTTGACATCTATTCTGACCAACGCACGCTTTAGGGCAATCTCTGCACGTAGCGTATCAATGTCTCCTGACTTTTCGCTGATACGCTTTTGTGCTCTGTCTCTTGCTGCCTCTGCACGCTTTTCGTCAATCTCATCTGGCCACTCACAGGTTTCTGCCAAAATCACCACTTCCGTCTGTGTCACCTGAGAAAATCCTGCCATCAATGTCGCTACCTTCTTGACATCATTTGACTCAGTAATCACTAAACTTCCCGGTGAAATAATGGAAGTCATTGGAATATGCCCTGGAAGAATGCCAATGCGTCCCTCTGTCGTCGTAAACTCTACTTTGAGAACATCTCCTGTATAGAACTCTCTCGTCGGTGTGATAATCTTTAACTTAAATTGATCTGCCATAGGCACTACCTACCTGCTCTTTCCACAACCTCATCGATGGTTCCTGCATTTAAGAAATATTGCTCTGGAATATCATCATGCTTTCCTTCCAAGATTTCCTTAAATCCTCTGATTGTCTCTGAAACTGGAACATATTTTCCTTCCAATCCCGTAAACTGTGTGGCAACAAAGAATGGCTGTGAGAGGAATCTTTGGATTCTTCTTGCTCTTGATACCACCAATTTATCGGCCTCAGACAACTCATCCATACCAAGCATCGCAATAATATCCTGCAATTCCTTGTACTTTTGAAGTACCTGCTGTACTTGCTGTGCAACATTGTAATGCTCCTCTCCCACGATATGAGGGGCAAGAATTCTAGAGGTTGAAGCAAGCGGATCAACAGCTGGATAAATACCAAGCTCCACAATGGAACGATCCAAAACAGTGGTCGCATCGAGGTGGGCGAAAGTATTGGCTGGTGCTGGGTCAGTAAGGTCATCGGCTGGCACATATACAGCCTGAACGGAAGTAATGGATCCATTCTTTGTTGAAGTAATTCGCTCCTGAAGAGCACCCATCTCGGTCTGCAATGTTGGCTGATAACCTACGGCTGATGGCATACGGCCTAAAAGTGCAGATACCTCTGATCCTGCCTGAGTAAAACGGAAAATATTGTCAATAAACAACAAGACATCTTTTCCACCCTGATCACGGAAATACTCCGCCATCGTAAGACCTGTCAGTCCCACTCTCATTCTCGCACCAGGTGGCTCATTCATCTGTCCAAAGACCATGGTAGTCTTATTGATAACACCAGATTCTGTCATCTCGTGATAGAGGTCATTTCCCTCTCTTGTTCTCTCACCAACACCAGTAAATACAGAATATCCACCGTGCTCTGTAGCAATGTTTCGAATCAACTCCTGAATCAATACAGTCTTACCTACACCCGCACCACCAAAGAGTCCAATCTTTCCACCTCTTTGATACGGACATAAGAGATCGACAACCTTGATTCCTGTCTCAAGAATTTCTGTCTCTGTGGATTGCTCCTCAAATGTAGGGGCCTTTCTGTGAATTGGAAAATATGCCTCTACCTCAGGTGCTGGTTTATTGTCAATTGCCTCTCCCAGTACATTGAAGATTCTTCCCAGAGTATTTTCACCAACCGGAACAGAGATTGGAGCGCCTGTTGCCTCTGCGGCCATTCCTCTGACAAGTCCGTCTGTTGTTCCCATTGCAATGCATCGAACTGTATCGTCACCCAAGTGCTGTGCAACTTCTACAGTCAATACCGTTCCATCGCCTGTTGGAACCTTGACAGCCTCATTGATTTCTGGAAGATGTCCCTGGCTGAATTTAATATCCAAGACCGCACCAATAATCTGCGTGATGTGGCCCATATTCTTTTCTGCCATTTTTTTCTCCTTTATATTTTTTTAATTGATCGCATTGGCACCGGCCACGATCTCTGTCAACTCCTGTGTAATTGCACCCTGACGAGCACGATTGTACAAAAGTCCCAATGACTGAATTAATTCATCAGCATTGTTTGTCGCACTGTCCATTGCATTCATTCTTGCACCATTTTCTGATGCCAATGCCTGCATCAACCCACCATAAATGATGGAGGACATATATTTTGGAACAATGGCATTTAAAACCTCTTCTTCATTTGGAGAATAGTTCATCAATGTCCTTGGTCCACTTTCTGTCTTTGCATTCTCTCGACCCTTTAAAATATCCTCCGCCGAAATAGGAAGAAGCTTTAAAAATGTCGGGATGTGCACGACGGTATTTTTAAAATTTGTATATGCGAGATAAATCTCTGCGATTTCTCCCTTTGCAAAGCCATCGAGAAGTACCTTTGTCATATCTGCTGCATCTTGATAAGTTGGCTCGTTGATTACCTCTGAGTATTCCCCAGCAATGGTATATCCTCTTCTTTCCAATCCTTCCTTACCCTTTCTACCCACAGCATAGACCACTGTGTCCTCTTTTTTTAGATTCGCACTTACAAGTTTAATGATATTGTTGTTGTAGCCACCAGCCAAACCTCGGTTTGCAGTGATGACAATCACCGCTTTTTTACCTTTTTGCCCACTCTTTAAGTACTTGTGTGAGATATTTTCACTCTTTTCAAGAATGGAAGCAATGGTCTCATACATCAAGTCAAAATATGGCTTTGACTCCTCTGCTCTTGCCCTTGCCTTTTGCAATTTTACGGTGGATACCAATTTCATCGCCTTTGTAATCTGTTCAGTACTTTGAATACTCTCGCGGCGGCGTTTGATTTCTTTCATCGAAGCCATTTCGAAGTATCACCTCTTTCTAGGCCTTCTTGCATTCTGCAATTGCCTTCTTTAACTTCTCTGCCAACTCGTCGCTAATCACCTTTTTCTGTCGAATTTCCTCTGGAATCTCTGGATACTTTCGATCAATAAAAGCAAATAACTCATCTTGGAATTCAGAAATCTTTTCAATTTCAATATCCAAAAGTAATTTCTGTGTTGCTGCAAAGATAATGATAATCTGATACTCCACTGACATTGGCTTATAATTTGGCTGCTTTAAAATCTCACGAATTCTCGCACCCTGTGCAAGCTGCTCCTTTGTTGCTGCATCGAGCTCAGATCCAAATTGGGCGAAAGAAGCAAGCTCTCTATACTGTGCAAGTTCTACACGAATTGGTCCAGCAATCTTTTTCATCGCCTTAATCTGTGCTGATCCACCAACACGAGATACGGAAAGTCCAGCATTGATCGCTGGTCTAAAGCCTGAGTTAAACATCTCTGTTTCCAAATAAATCTGTCCATCGGTAATAGAAATGACATTCGTTGGAATATATGCCGAAACATCGCCTGCCTGTGTCTCAATAATTGGAAGTGCAGTCAATGATCCGCCTCCCAGTTCTTCAGAAAGTCTTGACGCTCTCTCCAAAAGTCGAGAATGCAAATAGAATACATCTCCTGGATAAGCTTCTCGTCCAGGAGCTCTCTTTAAGAGCAAAGAAAGTGTACGGTATGCCGCTGCGTGCTTCGTTAAATCGTCGTACACAACCAAAACATCCTCTCCATTTTCCATCCACTCCTCACCAATGGCACAGCCAGAATACGGTGCAATATACTGAAGTGGTGCAAGGTCAGACGCTGTGGATACAACAACTGTTGTGTAATCCATTGCCCCATACTCCTCAAAAGTCTTTACAATGCTTGCCACAGTGGAGGCCTTTTGTCCAATCGCAACATAAATACAGTGCACATTTTGACCCTTTTGATTAATAATGGTGTCCACTGCAATGGAAGTTTTTCCTGTCTGGCGATCACCAATAATCAACTCTCTTTGTCCTCTACCAATTGGAATCATAGCATCAATTGCCTTAATTCCTGTCTGCAATGGTGTGTCAACAGATTTTCTCTCGATAACGCCATGTGCCACACGTTCAATTCTTCTAAACTTTGTGCTTGCAATTGGTCCCTTGCCATCAATCGGCTGTCCAAGTGCATTGACAACTCGACCTGTGAGTTCGTCACCCACAGGAACTTCTACCACTCGACCTGTTGTCTTTACTGTATCGCCCTCGCTGATGTTATGCTTATCTCCAAGCAAAACTGCACCAACATTGTCCTCCTCAAGGTTTAACACCATGCCATAGACTTCTCCTGGAAACTCCAAAAGTTCTCCCTGCATAGCCTTTTCCAATCCATGGATTCTTGCGATACCATCGGCCACCTGTATTACCGTTCCGACATCAGAAACTTCGAGCCTGCTTGAATACTTTTCAATCTGCTCCTTGATCACGGAGCTGATCTCTTCCGGTCTCAAATTCATCTAGGTTCGCACCTGCTTTCTTTCTTATTCTTATATCTGTACATTGAGAAGATTTTTCTTGATACTATAGAGCTTCGTCTTGATACTTGAGTCGATAACACGATCCTTAATGCGAATGGTCATTCCTCCAATCAAGCTCTCATCCACGCTATAATTCATCTCCATCTGATTATACTCTGTCGTCGCCAAGAGTTTTTTCTCAATCTCTTCTTCCTGTGATTTTGTCAAAGGCATAGCACTGACTACACTTGCCACGCCAATCCCCTTATATTCCTTAACGATAGAAATAAAGTAGGAAAAAATACGCTCAAATTCAGCCTGTCTCCCCTTATTGACCACAGTAATTAAAAATCCCATCAGCATATCTGAAACCTGATGTTCAAATATGGTATGAATGATCTGAGCCTTCTCTTCGCGACTAATTTTTGGCGAATTTAGAATTTTTCGTAAATCCATATTTTCTGCAAAAATGTCTCTTAATGCAGTCACCTCTTCGTAGGCTTGGTCAATTGCAGCCAAATCCTTCGCTGCCGCAAAAAGAGCATCGCCATAAACCTTCGACACTAATTTTGCCATATACCTTCACCCATTTCTTTTAATGTCTCATCCACAAGACTCGCCTGTACATCTACATTCATTGATGATGTAATGGCCTTTTGTGCGATGATCGCAGCAAGACCAACCATTTCCTGCTTCATATCATCCATGGCCTTTTTCTTCTCCATCTCAATCTGCTTGTTGGCTCTGTCTGTGATTCTCTCTGCCTCTTCTCTGGCATTGGAAAGAATTTCTTCTTCCTTAATCTTTGCTTTCTTTCTTGCAT
Organism: Lachnospiraceae bacterium oral taxon 096; assembly: GCA_018141845.1. Classification (NCBI taxonomy): domain Bacteria; kingdom Bacillati; phylum Bacillota; class Clostridia; order Lachnospirales; family Lachnospiraceae; species Lachnospiraceae bacterium oral taxon 096. The sequence continues at coordinate 448,378 of CP073340.1, forward strand.
CTTCCAAAATGCGATCGGCCTCTTTATTGATGTCCTTAAGTTTGAACTCATATTCTGCCTTCATCGCATTGGCTTTTTCTTCCTTCGATGCCGCATCTTGTAATTCTGCTGCAATACGTTCTCTTCGGTCATTTAAGACCTTTCGTACTGGATCAAAGAGCAAATAAGTGAGAATTGCAAAAAGGATGAGCACATTTACACCGACGATCGCTGCATCCGCTAAAAGCTGCGGATCAAATCCTATCAGTCTGTCCAATTGATTACCCCCTTCTCAAGTCTGCTCTTCTTATTTAAATGGCTTAACAAACATAAGAATAATGGCAACAACCAAACCATAAAGACCTGTAGTCTCGGCAACTGCCTGACCAAGAAGCATTGTACTTTGGATCTGTGACTGTGCACCTGGGTTTCTACCTACTGCGGACGCACCATGACCTGCAGCAATACCCTGACCAACACCAGGTCCAATACCTGCGATCATCGCAATACCTGCACCAATTGCTGAGCAACCATAAATAAAATCCTGTCCTGACATCTGCATAAAATAAATCCTCCTGTTTTAAAAAAATAATTTTATTCTAACTTATCGTTAATATAGACCATCGTAAGCATACAGAATACATAGGTCTGAATAACGCCCGAGAATACATCGGTATAAATATGTAAGAAAGCTGGAATACCCAACCTAAGAATTAATGGCAACATTCCGTACCACAATCCCATAATAATAACACCTGATAATAGGTTTGCAAACAAACGAAGTGAAATTGAAATTGGATTGGCAAATTCACCAATTAAATTAATTGGGAACAAAAATGGAAGTGGCTGGAACAGCGATGTAAAATGTCCAACGCCTCTATTTTTAATTCCTTGATAATTGACAATCAAAAAGGTAAACAATCCTAATAAGAATGTAACACCATAATCTGCTGTCGGATTTCTAAGTCCAAGTAATCCACTCAAATTGGCTGTCAAAATAAAGAGAAATATTGTTCCAATATAGTTTAAAAATCTTGGTGCATTTTTTCCCAAGATACTTCCCCCCATTTTTTCAAGGGCTTCAAATGCAAGCTCGAGCACATTTTGAAATGGTCCTGGCACATCCGTCGCTCGATTCAATGCCCTTCTTGCAAAGAGAGCAAAGATAATCAAAACCAACATCACCACCCAGAGCGAAATAATCGTATCACCAATCCAAAGCTCCTGCCCAAATAGATGATACTTTAAAACACCGTGAATGGCAAAGTCTGTACTTCCCCTAGATGAACCCAATAACTTCAATATACTCATCCCCTACCTCCTTTCATTTCATTAATTTATGTATCAATGGCTGCAAATATGCCCCTGCTTTAATACCAAAAATTGAAAATACAATTCCCAGAACATTGACATATTTTGACTTCCAAAAGATAAACACGACGACCACAAGAACGGCTTTTCTGACAAATGAATGGAGCATTGTTGTCCTCATTGCATACTTTTCATTCTTACTGGCCAGTGCATCTTCGGTTGTTCTTGCCATATCTACCATCATAAAGATCATCACTAAAATTCCAACAACAATGCCAAGCTCCAGTGATGAAACCGTATAGCCCAATGGTTTTGCAACAAATCCTGCAACAACCATTAGGAGTACTTCATAAATCATACTTGCGCCAACCATTTCAATGAGCACTCTTTTTAAATTCTTACTCATCCTTCTTCCTCAATATGCGGCTCTTTACCTTTGGCATTACCACCTCTTTCTTATCTTTTTCACTTTTTTTCCTTTGTTCTTCTTTTTCTTCCTGTTCATCGCGCTCATTTTGTAAAATAACTGATTGAACCAAGCGATATCCTGACAGCAAACCGGCTAGCACACCAAGAAGCAAAAGGATCAATGTCCAATAGCCATGAAATACTTGGTCGATGCGATATCCAATATAGGTGCACAAAAGAATAGGCGTCACTACACTAAATCCAAGCTGTGATACCAATGCAATAGCACGGAAGACACTGCGATTATTTCCAGAGATAATACCACCCCCAAATTAACATATCTTCAATTATAACCTCCCATTATTCTTTTGTCCATAAATATAAGAAAAAAAGACCGCCTAAGCTTACGCTCAAGCGATCTTTATATTCCTTATATTATGCCTGTGTGAACTGATCCTTGCCAACACCGCAGAGTGGACAAACGAAATCCTCTGGAACATCTTCCCACTTTGTTCCTGGTGCAATGCCATTGTCTGGATCGCCTACAGTCTCATCATATTCCCAACCACAAACTTCGCAAATGTACTTCATATTAAATCTCCTTCTTCCATAATCCATGTAAATTGCAATACTCATAGGCAGCAACAGCTTCGTCGCCTTCCTCAAGTGTGAACTCTGCACGAGGTGCATCTGTTGCACTCAAAACCTTCTTCTGTGAGCCCTTCTTTGTCTCAAGTACAATCCACTGAATAAGATGTGCCTCTGTCATTGGATGTTCTACCTCTCCAACAACAACGGTTACCTTATTTCCATCCACTGCAACCACTGGAACATGCTTTTCATTTGCTGCGTCTGTTGAGTTTGCTACCAACTCTTTTACCTGGCTCTCTTCGCAAACAACCTTGTTGCCGAGCATATCATTTCCTACATAAAACTTCATATCGTATTCCTCTTCCTTTCTTTTTTTATCACGATCAGTTTTTTGCGCGATCTTTCTACATACAAATTAGTTCTTCTTCTTTAAGAGATCTCGAATCTCTGTGAGAAGTACAACATCTGCTGATGGCTTTTCTGGCTTCTTCTCTTCTTCTTTCTTCCTTGTGAGCGTATTTGCCAACTTGACAAATAGGAAGATACAAACTGCAATAATCAAAAAGTCCACTACAGATTGAATAAATGCACCATACTTAATGGCCGCTTCCTCCATGCCATTGCTTGCTGGTCGAATGACCAATTTCAAATTTTCAAAATTAATTCCGCCAAGAATAACACCAATAATTGGCATAATCAAATCGTTGACAAGTGAAGTAACAATCTTACCAAAAGCTCCACCAATAATCACTCCGACAGCTAAGTCGATGACATTGCCCTTAAAGGCAAATTCCTTAAATTCTTTTAACATACGATTCTCCTATATTCGATACATCCTTTTGTACTATAGGCAATTACATTATGCCCTATTTGATTGCGTTTGTCAATACAATAATAATAATAATTCCTAATTTTCACTGCTCAAAAAATTGTATACTCCAGCGGCAAGTGCTGCACCAACAAGAGGAGCAAGGATAAATACCCATACCTGTGAAAATGCCACAGAACCAACACCACTAAGAAGTGCAGGGCCAAAGCTTCTTGCTGGATTTACTGATGTTCCTGTAAAAGGAATACCCAAGATGTGAACTAAAGTTAAGGAAAGACCAATAACTAAACCGGTTGTTGGTGCATTCTCTGCCTTACTTGTCACACCAAGAATCGCTGTCACAAATACAAAGGTCAAGATAATCTCCACAACAAAGGCAACACCCGCACTGATGTGAAGTGCACTTGCCTCACCAAATCCATTTGTTCCCAAAGCCTTGTTGGAACCAAAGATAAATACTAAGATGGCTGCTCCCACAATACCACCTACAAACTGTGCCACCAAATATCCAATAAAATCAGTGGCACTCAACTTCTTTGATAAGAACAATCCAAGTGAAACGGCTGGATTGATGTGACAGCCAGAAATATTGCCGATAGAATAGGCCATAGCCACGATAGACAATCCAAAGGCAAAGGCAATCAATAATGTGGAAAATGCAAGTGGTACTCCCTGACCAGCATTGCCTAACAATGTATTTGCTGCAACTGCGCTTCCGCAACCAAATACAGTCAGAACCATTGTTCCAATAAACTCTGCTACATACTTTTTCATTTACGAAACCTCCTATACTTATTTTCTATTGTTTTGTGCAAAGTTTATTATACACGCTTTTAAATTTTATGCAATCAATTTTTTATATTTATTTTATTTTTTTATTATTGACTTTTTTTTATTTATTCAGTAGAATACTATTGTTGATATCGCAGGTGTGGTTCAATGGTAGAACATCAGCCTTCCAAGCTGAATACGTGGGTTCGATTCCCATCACCTGCTCTGTGCGCGAGTGGCTCAGTTGGTGGAGTACGACCTTGCCAAGGTCGGGGTCGCGGGTTCGAGTCCCGTCTCGCGCTCTCTCCTAAATATTTTTTGAAGGGGCTGTGAAATAAGTCCCTAAAAGAAATAGGACCATTCGTTCATGCGAAAGGTCCTATTTTTGTGGTAAAATTAACTTGCAATGAAAACTTTACACAGTACTTATTGTAATTCAAAACAAGGATATTTACCACTGTTTCTTTCAGATTGTTTGGATCTGCTAGATCCTGTTTTAACATTTGACAGATTGATAGGAGGAATCGATTTAAACAAGTATCTGACGGATATTCCGGAGTACACAACCGGACGACGCAGATATAATCCGGTCAACATGTTAAAAACAGTACTTTTCGGATTTATGACTAGCGGTTACTGCTCTCTGAGAGAACTGGAAGACAACTGCAAAGTTAATATCAGGTTCATGTATCTCATGGATCACCGGACTCCGTCATACAGAACCTTTGGATATTTCATCAATGAAATACTTCAAGATAAGATTGAAAACATTTTTAATGACATCAATCATGCTATCTTTAACGAGGAGCATGTAGATCTTCAACATCTCTACATCGACGGCTCCAAGTTTGAAGCAAACGCAAACAAGTATACCTGGGTATGGAAGAAGGCTACCGAAAAGTTCCGTTACAAGCTTTACGAAAAAATCACTGCGGAGATTAAGGAAATTAATGCAGAAATCGCATGGAGCGGGGTGCAGATCACAATAAACTCGGAGTATGTACCGGATTATCTGAATGAAATCGTTGAGCAGCTAGTACATTTATGGGAACTGGATACCAGTACATTTGTTTACGGAAGCGGAAAGCGAAAATCCAAAGAACAGCGTCATTATGAACACTTGACTACTTTCTGTCAGAAACTTCAAGAATACATACAAAAAATTGAAATCTGTGGTCCTAACCGAAACAGTTACTCTAAAACAGATAACTCCGCTACCTTTATGCGTATCAAAACGGATTACATGGGCAATGATCAGATTCTGCCGGCATATAATGTACAGATTGGTGTAGCAGATGAATATATTGCAGTTGTTGATGTGAACCATTATCGTTCGGATATGGATTGCTTTGTTCCTTTGATGGAGCACTTCAAACAAACTTATGGATTCTATCCCAAATATCCTGTGGCAGATGCCGGATATGGCTCATACAACAATTATATTTTCTGTGAACAGAACGGAATTGAGAAGTATATGAAATTTCCAATGTTTAAAAAGGAAACTAAGGATCGAAAATATCATGAAGACCCATTTCGTGCAGTTAACTTCAGAATTGATGAGCAAGGAGTCATGAGATGTCCTAACGATAAAGCATTCCATTTTTTATACAGAAAAAATGTGAGGGGAAATCAGTACGGGCGCAAGGAAGAAGTGTATGAATGCGAAGACTGTAGCGGATGTCCATATGCAAAGAAATGTAAGAAGACAGATAAGAATCGAACCGTTCGGATCAATCAGGAACTAACTTCCATGCATCAGGAAGTAATCGAAAACCTGGAAAGTATCCACGGTGCGTTATTGAGAATGAACCGTTCGATACAAGCAGAAGGTACTTTCGGAATTATGAAAAGCAACCGTTGGTACCAGAGAATTGTCCGAAGAGGTATTCATTCAGTCAAACTGGAAGTTTTACTCGTGGCGATAGGCCATAATTTATATAAATATCAGAAAAAAAAGACAAGAAACAGAACTGCCGCATAGATTCAAAAAAAGAATTTCTATGGGGTAGGGGAAGTGTGCTTTTTTTGTGTATGATTTCAGTCATTTATACACAACAAGTGCAAAAAGGGAGATGCGAAAAAACTCAATAGAGTTTTTTCACACCCCCTTCTTTTCATTTGGTCTACGGATTCTGTTCCTCCAAAAAATAAATCGCCTCAACCATATTCTGATAGCGATGAATATAATTTCTCTTTTCTCTAGTCCGAACAAAGTAATAAATGCCATAAACTAATTCGGTCGCAAGAACCATCATAAAGACAATGCCAAAGGCACTGAGTTTATTATTTTTTTCCATAATTTGGGGTTCCTGTAAATATCCAATCAATGAAGCAATCAATGGCAATACCACAAAAATAGAAGATATGATACTATCTGTCGTGTAGTGAAGATCTTCTATCTTTTTCTCATAGAGTTTTCTCAACTCGGCCAGTTGTTCAAAGTCACAAATATCTAATTCATCTTGTAAAAATTCTCCTAATTTATAGTAGGCACGCTTCCTCCTATAGAATTCATCGCTAGAAAATGCTGTCTTTGGTCTATTCTGCACCCCTGCAATTTGATAGATGCAAAGAGTGTAGAGAATCACAGATGCAGCAATCAACCATTTATTTTTCAACACAAAAAGCAATAGAGCAAAGAGGATAAAGACAAATAATCCTGTGTAAAATTTTTCTTTTTTAGCCAATTCCTCATTGCGCAGCCGCCAAAGAAAATCCCCTCTCTGTGCTCTCTCCCTTGTCCTAGCTCGCATACTTCCCTGCCGTCTTGAATTCGTCGATTCTGCCTGCTCCATCGTGCCAATGAGAATTTCTTCATACTTATTCATTATCAATTCTAGCATACCTTCCCTCCGCATTTCCATTATAATATTCTTTTCGTTATTATGACAACTTTTATTTATTTTTTTTGGTTACTGATGGCATTGCTATTTTTTTATTGTTCACTATAATAAAAGCATACAATATTTCGGAGGTATATTATGGCTAGTTTATCTTTAAAGGGAATTCAAAAGAAATACCCTAATGGTTATCATGCAGTAAAAGACTTTAATTTGGAGATTGCAGATAAGGAATTTATTATCTTTGTTGGTCCATCTGGTTGTGGTAAGTCTACCACTTTGCGTATGATCGCTGGACTTGAGGACATCAGTGATGGTACACTTTCTATTGACGGTCGAGTTGTCAATGATGTTGAGCCAAAAGACAGGGATATTGCGATGGTATTCCAAAACTATGCTCTCTATCCACATATGAGTGTATACGACAACATGGCATTTGCTCTAAAGCTTCGCAAAGTGCCAAAGGATCAAATCGATGCCGCTGTAAAGAATGCTGCAAAGATTCTTGACCTTGAGAAGTTGCTTGATCGCAAGCCAAAGGCTCTTTCCGGTGGTCAGAGACAGCGTGTAGCTATGGGACGTGCTATTGTGAGAAGTCCTAAGGTATTCTTGATGGATGAGCCACTTTCAAACCTCGATGCAAAGTTGAGAGTTCAGATGCGTATTGAGATCTCTAAATTACATGAGAGACTTGGCGCAACCATTATCTATGTTACTCATGATCAGACCGAGGCTATGACTTTGGGAACTCGAATTGTTGTTATGAAAGACGGTGTCGTTCAGCAAGTGGATACACCTCAAAACCTCTACAATAAACCATGTAATCAATTCGTTGCTGGATTTATCGGTTCCCCACAGATGAACTTCATTGATGCCATTGTCGAAGTATCTGGAGAGGATGTCTACCTTCTCACAGGTACATATCGCTTAAAGCTTCCTGTAGCAAAGGCGAAGACCTTGATTGCCGCTGGTTACAACAAAAAGACGGTTGTTCTCGGCGTTCGTCCAGAAGATATTCACGATTCTGAGGTATTTATCAACAGTTCACCAGATAGTGTCATCAAATCAAAGATCAAGGTATACGAGCTTCTCGGTGCAGAAGTATTCCTCTACTTTGATGTCGATGGTGCTCAAATGACTGCAAGAGTAAACCCTAGAACAACTTTAAGAACCGGTGATGAGGGTGTCTTTGCTCTTGATATGGACAAGGTACATATCTTTGACAAAGAAACAGAAAAGGCCATTGTCAACTAATCCGCCCATTGACGAAGTTTACAATGTCGAGTAAAATAGGATGAGATGTTCCACCACCTCTCCAGTGCTTGGAAAGTTTGCGAGCAGTCTGGATTGGTGGTGGTATTTTTTTGTAAATCAATCGGAGGGATTACTATGCAGGAGACATTACAAAATGCATTACATCATTTTACCAAATTGACTGGTCTGTCTCTCGACATCTCTCAAATTGACCCAAACAACTGCACTGCGCTCATTCAAAAAATCGAAAAAGTCTCGGATGCTTATAGGGAAAAATTTTCTCCCCACCATCTTCTCTATCAAATGCTCATCGGTCAAATTCCCAATGAACAAATATTAGAGGTTGCCAAAACTTTACATATGAAATCCACCCAGAGTCGTGCTCTATTTTTGATTCAACTTCGCTCACAGACAGATATTTCTACCTTGAAGCTCCTTCGCAATCTCTTTCCACATCAAAAGTTGATTGCTATGGATGAAAGTTTGATTGCTCTCATCTGTGATGTCGAAGAAAATACAGATGCAGAAATCTTAGATCACCAAGCACATCTTATTGTTGATGCCATCAATACAGAGGCAATGCTCGCTGTCAATGTGGCCTACAGCTTGACATTTGATTCTTTATTTTTACTTTCTTTTATTTATCAACAATGTCAAATGGCCCTCTGTATACGCCAAATCTTCTATGCAGAAAATTCCATTATCTGCAGCGAAAAATTGGGGCTGGGAAAGCTCATCTATTCCCTCCCACCACAACTTTGTGAGCACTTCTTGACGGAACAATTTCTTGATGATGCTAGAATACTGGATGATGCTGATGTGCAATCGATGATCAATACCTTTTTCGAGAATAATCTCAATATTGCAGAAACAGCACGCCAGTTACATATGCACCGAAATACATTAATTTATCGACTAGAGCAAATTGAAAAGAGTTGTAACTTACCGATTAAGGATTTTCGTGGTGCAATGAATTACCAAATTGCATTGATGATTAAAAATTATCTCAATTACAAAGAGGAGGAAAACCTTTATGAATGATACATTCTACGAGCAAATTGTATCACGCTCCACAGGAGCACTGGCGATGGTACTTCGCATTGTCATCTATGTCTTTCTTGCTGTCTTAGTATTGCTTTCTTTACTTAGAGTGCCACTTGCGTTTTTCATCGTAATTCCACTGGCAGGATTGTCTTTTTACTATGTCATTCCTAAGCTCTCTGTAGAATATGAATATGCTCTCCTAAATAGTGAGCTCAATATCGATGTCATTTTTAGTAAATCATCAAGAAAACATATTTTGACGATTGACCTCAGGGAGGCAGAAAAAGCCTTTCCAAAGTCTCGCCTCGATATCAATCACTACAGAGAATATAAATGTCGCAATTATATGGGCGAGGACGAAAGTAAGGCCTATGTCTTTGTTCTTCACTTAAATGGAGTAAAGACTCTCCTTTTTCTCACACCAGATGAGGAGATGCTCTCTCTTATGGAAAAACATATGCCAAGAACATTACAAAAATAAAAAAGTTTAGGGAGGATATCGCATCAAGCCATATCCTCTCTAAACTTTTTGTACTATTGATAGACCATAGCTGACTTTGCCTTGCAATGCACACGCAAAATGCCATCACAAATCTCTGTCTCCAATGCCCCGACATTGTAACCAAATCGATCACTCAATATTACCCGCTTTACTTTTTGATTTCTTTTAAATCCACCAATCCAAGCAGGAATTTCAAACTCTGTTTCTAACTCTCCAGTATAAATCACAACCAGCACATGCTCTCTCTGATAACTTCTTGCATAGGCAATCAAATCCTTTTCTGCCACAAGAGGAATCAGTGAGCCACGTTTTAATGCCGTGCTATTGGTGTGAATGCGATTGATATAGCGATGAAAGTCTATCAAGCTCAAATCTTCCTTGCCCCAAGGATAGGTTCTTCTATTATCTGGGTCTGTCCATCCACATACCCCAGCCTCATCGCCGTAGTAAATGGTCGGTGCTCCCTGCAATGTCATCTGCATCACCACGCCCTGACGCAATACAGACAGATCCACACCTAATTCTGCTGCCCTAGATCCATTTTGATGCAATCTTCCAATGACATGGTTGGTTCTTGTCAAAAATCGAGAATGATCATGATTAGATAATTCATTCATCGCTGTCATATAGGCTGGCATTGGCATCTTTGCCTTTGCATAGTTGAGCATATCAAAAAATACTCGCCCATTGCCCAGTAGCTCTTCCTTTCTTTGATCAGAATGCTTCTCCATCCCTGTCAAAAACCAACTCACAGGCTCCATAAAGGCATCATAATTCATCACGCTGTCCCACTGCCTTCCATCCAGCCAACTGGACGGATCTCCGTAGTGCTCAGCGAGAATAAATGCTTCTGGATTCGCTTCTTTGACTACCTGTCGAAACTTTCTCCAAAAGACATGGTTTAGCTCCCTTGAATGTCCAAGATCCGCTGCCACATCTAATCTCCAGCCATCGACACAATATGGTTCGCTCACCCACTTGACGGCCACGCCCATAATTTCCTCAACTAACTTTTCACTGTTTTCATAATACAATTTTGGCAAAGTGCTGTTTCCCCACCATCCATCATAGCTCTTATTATCTGGCCATGCGGTCTTTTTCTGATCAAAAAATTCAAAGTAGTTGTGATATGGGCTATTCTGTGCCGTATAGGCCCCTGGTGGATAACCAGCAAATTTTTGGTAAATCTTTTCTCTGTCCATCCACTTATTGAATGAGCCACAGTGATTGAACACGCCATCAATAATAACTCGCATCCCCCTCTTATGAATTTGCTGCATAAATTCTGCAAATAATGCATCACTTGCTTCCAAATTCTTTGGGTTCGCTGTTCGTATCATATATTTTGTCGCATACTCATTGGTCTGTGCATCTACTTCTAAGAGCTCTCCACCATCCTCAACAATTTTTCCATAGTGTGGATCGATATGCCAATAGTCCTGTGTATCATACTTGTGATTTGAAGGAGAAACAAAGAGAGGATTAAAGTAGATAACCTCCACTCCAAGATCTTGTAAATAATCTAACTTATCCCAAACTCCCTGTAAATCTCCGCCATAAAAATATCCCACATCGAATGTCGATGGATACTCACCCCAGTCCACAATATGTCTTGTCGGAATGCCAAGATAAATGTACTCATCATCAAGTACATCATTGTTCGCATCTCCTCGGTGAAAGCGATCGACAAAGATCTGATACATCAATGCACCCTTTGCCCATTCTGGCGTATGAAAGCCAGCCACAATACAAAAGGCACCTTCAATAATCAACTGCTCATTGATGCCAGCCTCTGTATAATAAAGTGTCTGTCCCGCCGCATGAATTTCAAAATAATAGCGAAAAAACTTCTCTGGCATCACAAGCTTAGCCTCATAGAACACAAAGTCATCATTCTCGCTCACCTTCTCCATGCTGTGATGTTTCCCACTCTCTATGTCCACAAGTTCTACAATCTCTGCGTCTTTTCCTGCTACACGCAGTCTTATCCTCATTCGTTCTCCAGCCTCTGGTTCTGCTGGAAAAACATAATCTTCTGTTTCATCTGAAAAAATGCCTTCTCTAATCATTTAAAATAACGCCTCAAATTCGTCAAATCCAATTTTTTCTCGTTCCAATAACAACGCACTGCATTTTTCCAACACATCTCGATGGGATTCAATAATCTGTCTTGCCTTTTGATAGCAATCGTCAATAATCCCCTTCACCTCTGCGTCAATCAATGCCGCTGTCTGCTCCCCATAGGACTTTGTATGTCCAAAATCTCTATTGATGAGCACATCGTCTCCATCACTGTCATAATTGACCATGCCAAGTTTTTTGCTAAAGCCATAGACTCTCACCATATCTCTTGCGAGTTTCGTCGCCTGCTTAATATCTTGGCTTGCCCCTGTTGTCACATCATCAAAGACTAATTCTTCGGCAATGCGACCGCCCAAGGAGACCATAATTTCGTGCAACATTTGATTTCTCGTATTAAATAGCTGATCATCTCCAGGAAGTGGCATGGTATAACCTGCCGCTCCCAACCCTGTAGGGATAATGGAAATGGTATGGACCACTCCACAATCTTTTAACTCCCTAAATAAAATGGCATGTCCTGTTTCATGATATGCCGTAATCCTTCTATCCTTCTCCGAGATAATCTTGCTCTTTTTTTCTGCACCGATGCCGACCTTAATAAATGCCTGGTCAATATCGGCCTGTGTAATAAACTTACGCCTTTGCTTTGCTGCCAAAATCGCAGCTTCATTCATCAAGTTCTCTAAATCTGCTCCCACAAACCCAACGGTAGAACGTGCTACCTTGTGCAAATCCACATCATTGCCCACAGGCTTGCTCTTGCTATGTACTCTTAAAATCTCTTCTCTTCCGCCAATGTCTGGACGCCCAACGCCCACTTTTCGATCAAATCGTCCTGGTCGAAGAATCGCAGGATCTAGAATATCCACACGATTTGTTGCCGCAAGGACAATAATCCCTTCATTGACACCAAATCCATCCATTTCTACCAGCATTTGATTGAGTGTCTGTTCCCTCTCATCATGACTCCCACCAAGCCCTGAGCCTCTTTGTCTGGCCACGGCATCAATCTCATCAATAAAAATAATACATGGGGCATTTTGTTTTGCCTCCTGAAATAGATCTCGAACACGAGAAGCACCCACACCAACAAACATCTCCACAAAATCAGAACCTGAAATGGAGAAAAACGGAACACCTGCCTCTCCAGCCACTGCTTTGGCTAGTAGTGTCTTACCTGTTCCCGGAGGTCCCACAAGAAGAATTCCCTTTGGAATCCTTGCTCCAAGTGCCGTGTACTTTGACGGATCTTTTAAAAAATCAACTACCTCTTCTAGGTCTTCTTTCTCCTCCTTTAATCCAGCGACATCTGCAAAAGTCACCTTCGTATCTTGGCTGCGCTTTGCACGATGTTTTCCAAAATCATTCATTCGCCCTGCTCCACCTGCAGCACCACCCATGCGTCCCTGAATCATCAACATGCATACAATAATTGTCCCTGCGGATATTAATATCGGAAGGACACTGGTCACAAAAATGCTCTGCTGTGGAACATTGTTCATTGTGTAGTCAATGTGATTGTCCTGCAATTCCTTAATTGCCTGATTGACATCAGATACATAATATTTGGACTTAAGCAGACCACTGTCACTGTACTTTAGAACCACTGCACCACTTGGTGTCTGCGGGTTTTGTTCCACAATGACACTCTCAATCTTTTTTGATTGGATTTCCTGTAAAAATGCCTGATGACTCAATTTTTCCTCACTGATATGATTGCCCAAGCTAAAGAGTAACCATGCCGCAAGCAAAATAATAATCAATACAGAAATTCCCCTTAGTTGTCTTCTTTCTTTTTTCAAGCTCTACCCCCCTTATTGATCAAATACAACCTCACCAATATATGGGAGATTCCTGTATTTTTGATTGTAATCCAATCCATAGCCTACAACAAACGCTTTCGGAATTTTAAATCCAGAGTAATCAACTTGAATATTCTCTACTACTCTGCGGTCATTTCTTTCCAAGAGCGTACAAAGCCTTACACTCTTCGCACCTCTTCCTCTCAACATATTTAAAAGATACGAAAGTGTTCTTCCCGAATCTATGATATCCTCCACAACAAGGACCTCTCTCCCCTCCACGGTCTCATCCAGATCCTTAATAATCTTGACCACTCCACTTGACTCTGTGCCCGAACCATAACTAGACACACTCATAAAATCCAATGTCACTGGCACAGTAATCCTTTTGGCTAGTTCACACATAAACATCACTCCGCCTTTTAAGACACAAACTAGACTAATCTCTCTGCCCGCATAGTCTCTATTAATGGCTTCCGCAATCTCACCAATTCTTTCATCTACTTCTTTTTCCGAAATCATTTCCCTAATGGTATACGACATCTTTTGTATCTCCTTTAATATATTTTATCTCCCTCACATAAGTTGTGGAAGATTTTATCTTATATGCCTGTGAAATTCGATAGCCAACAACCCACACAATGTGACTGCCGTCAGCAACTAATAAAATTTTATCTCTTATTAATGCAGGTATCTTTTCATCAATCATCAAGGCCTTGATACTCTTGTGCTTCCCACCTGCAATTTCGATGTAATCTCCAGTTTTTCTTGTTCGGAAGCAGACTTCTCCCTCAAAGGCCTCCTCATCAAACCATTTGACATCTTCTTGTGTCGGTATTTCCATATTTTGGGTATATAAAAATCTTCGACACTCAAATCTGCCATTCTCTTTCTCTTTGCTAATTTTTTGGGATTTGTGGATAATCCAAAGCTTGCAGTAATCCCTGTGTGCAAAGTAACCCTGTGGTAAATCCATATGGCTCCCTGTCTCCTTAGAAAACATATCTTTTAATCCTTCAATATGTATACTGGAGATATCCCGCAATCCGTCCATCGCCTCTTCCAATAAAAGACGAATGACTTCACCTTGCAAAAATAAAGGAAGCTCCTTCACTTTTTCGCAGGACAAACCTACTTTTTTGTCCTCTCGAACCACAACTTGTTCATAATGTTTTCTCGCCTGCACTTGAATATAATCAAAAACTTCTCCCAGCTGCCCTGCAGCTGCCGAAATATGCTTGATGCTTGCAATGTTGACTTCTGCCTCGAGCATTGGCAAGATACTTCTTCGCACTCGGTTTCTTGTGTAGTCTAAAGAAGCATTGGTACTATCGCTAATATACGAAATTTGATGTGCTTTTAGATATTCTTCAATCTCTCTTCTGCAAAAAAATAGTAGTGGACGAATAATATTTCCTCTCTGCAAGTGCATCCCCGTAAGGCCACGCAGACCACTGCCCCTGCAAAGATTCATCAATAGAGTTTCTGCTTGATCATTGCAATGATGTGCTACAGCAATACACACCTTTCTTTCAGTTGAATATTGCCCTGCGACCTCTGCAAAAGCTCGATAGCGGAGGATTCTTGCCCCTTCCTCTGTAGAAACCTTGTGTTCAAGTACATAGGATTGAACATCAACATGACAAAGAACAAAGGGGATATCCTTCTCTTTGCAGATATTTTCAACAAATACTGCATCTCGATCTGCCTCATTTTTACGCAATCCATGATGTACATGAACTGCCAATATTTCAAACCCCATCCCCTGTCGCAAATTGCAAAGAATATGCAATAATGCTATAGAATCTGCACCGCCACTCACTCCCACAATGCAGAGCTGTCCTCGGTGCAAGAGTTTATGTTCCTTGATCATTTTCTCTGTCTTTTCTACCATATCCATACTAAAAATCCCCCGAACCTGACTACAAATCGGTTTCGGAGGACAATTTTAATTTCCCGGTTTCAATATAATCTCATCCGGATATACAAGACCAAGTTTTTCTCTGGCAATCTCCTCAATATACTCATCCGACTGATAGCGCTCTTCCTTTTTCTTGAGTGCCTCACTTCGAACCTTCTCCTTTGCCGTATTCTCTGCGATCAATTGCAACCTTGCTTTATTTTCTTCGAGGCGCTGATGCAATCCTCTATTTCCCAAGCTAAAGAGAATGGCAACACTTGCGATAAAAGCGATCAGTATGACTACCGACCATTCACCGACTATCCTGTGGTTCTTCTTCTTTTTCGCAACCCCCATAACGCACCTCACGAAACTCTAACTTATAACTACCTATATTCTATAGCATTTACACTTCAATTTCAATAAATAAGCGGAAAGAGTTGCAAAATAGGTAAAGTTCACAAACAAAAATACCGCAAAGTAAATATTTAACTTACTTTACGGCATTTTTTGTATTAGAGATACTTAAACAACTCTTTTGCTTCGTCTTTTTTGGTTGTATCTGCCAATGCGAGTACCTCGACTTTTACTGACTTTCCACCAAAAAGAATTTCGATCACATCTCCCACCTTCACCGTATAGGATGCCTTCACAGCATTGCCGTTGACTAAAACTCTTCCTGCATCACAGGCCTCATTGGCCACTGTTCTGCGCTTAATCAGACGGGAAACTTTTAAAAATTTGTCTATTCTCATTCCTATTGATTTACGATATCCTTTAATGCCTTACCCGCTTTAAACTTTGGAGCTGTACTTGCTGGAATAATCATTGTCTCCTTTGTTCTTGGATTCTTTCCTTCTCTCTCAGATCTTTCTGATACCTCAAATGTTCCAAATCCAACAAGTTGAACTTTTTCTTTTTTCTGAAGTTGCTCTGCAACGGTGTCTGTAAATGCCTTCAATGCTGCCTCAGCATCCTTCTTTGTAATTCCAGCCTTATCAGCAATTGCTGTAATCAATTCTGCTTTATTCATCTTTTAAAATCCTCCTAAGAATGTCTAGTGTCAAACTAATTTATATCTTTTTTGCTCTCCTTTGTCAAGCTATTTTGCACTTTTAACAGTAGGGTATTCATCCTCTCTACAATCTCTAATGTCTTTTCTAGGCTATTTGTACAATCTGTTTGTTTCTTTCTCTGCCGATAAATCAGTTCTACCTCTTCGCCGTGACGAATCGACAATTCTGGAGAAAATGCTTCTAAAAGTTCTGGAAGTTTTTCCAGATTTACTTTTGCTTTTGGGTAAAATTGCA